>JAILPG010000172.1 GCA_024699595.1 Lachnospiraceae bacterium
GCAGCCTGCAACCAGCTTGGATTTGCAGATAAGATGAGCCATATCTCAACAGGCGGCGGAGCATCCCTTGAGTTCTTAGAGGGCAAGGAACTTCCCGGCGTATACGCAGCTGACGATATTCGCGAATAAGCAGAGGAGTGATGCTATGTTGTTATACTGTGCTTGCACAAGGATAACAACATAACATTACGACGAGCAACGCGACCTCAGGGATGCGAAGCATACCTGAGGCTGCTTATGAAGCGAATATATAAATCGAACAATATATTAGTATAGATAAAGGAGAGAATACAGAATGAGCAGAAGAAGAATCATCGCCGGTAACTGGAAGATGAACAAGACTCCCGCTGAGGCAAAGGAGCTTTGCGCCACCCTTAAGGATCTTGTTAAAAATGATGCGGTAGATGTAGTATACTGCGTACCTGCAATTGACATAGTTAATGTGGCTGAAGCTGTTAAGGGCACAAATGTACATGTCGGCGCACAGAACTTCTATATTGAGGACAAGGGCGCATTCACCGGAGAGATCTCAGCTCCCATGCTCAAGGAAGCTGGAGTTGAATATATCATTATCGGACATTCGGAGAGACGTGATATTTTCGGAGAGAACGACATTCTTATCAACCAGAAGGTAAAGAAGGCATTTGCTTCCGGACTTAAGCCCATCCTTTGCTGCGGAGAGTCACTGGCCCTTCGTAAGGCAGGAACATACAAGGAGTGGATCAAGAGACAGATAACCTGGGATCTTGACGGCATCACCAAGGATCAGGTCATGGGTCTTGTGATCGCTTATGAGCCTATCTGGGCTATCGGAACGGGCGAGACCGCAACAGCTGATCAGGCTCAGGAAGTATGCGGAATGATCCGTGAGATGATCGCAGAAATGTATGATGCTGAGACGGCTGAGGCTGTACGTATCCAGTACGGCGGATCTATGAATGCATCAAATGCTGCAGAGCTTCTTTCAAAGCCCGACATAGACGGAGGACTTATCGGAGGAGCTTCACTCAAGGCTGATTTCGGACAGATCGTTAACGCATAAAAGCTTAAGACATAAAATCAAAACGGACCCCCGGGACGGGGTTGATGGTCCACTCACTTACAATGGACCGCCAACCCCGACCCGGGGGTCCATTATTTGACACAGCAGGCCAAAAAAAATAAAATAAAAGAATACCACTGTAATTGGGCTGGGCGTGGCCGGGAGATAACAAATGGCTTTTTTCGGATCAAAGAAGAAAACTGAAAAAGTGATAAAAGCGGATGCTGCGGCTAAAGAAAAAGCCACAGCATTGCCCGGTGATGCTTTGCGTTCCGAAGTATTTTCGGATGCAGGAAACCCTTCTGCCGAACTTAAAGAGGACGATTTTGATTATACATTCGACGATGATCTTGACTATGACTATCCGGATCCGGATGAGAGAGCAGATATCAAAAAAGGAATGACCGGGGAGGAAGCTAAAGAGGACATTCCTGCTAATAAAGATAAGAAAAAGGATAACAAGAAAGCTAAGGACAAACTTACCAAAGAAGATAAAAAGAAGCTGAAAGAAGAGAAGAAAGAAGAAAAAAAACAGAAAAAAGAAGATCCTAAAGATACGGAAGAGGGAGCGGATGCAGCTGATACAGAAGAAAACGAAGAAGAAAAGAGCGGGTTTCTTCCTATTATATTATGTGTTCTGATCGCCGTATTCGGAATGGGATTTGCAGGCTACCAGATATACTCGATCCAGAGCGAATACAGCGCAGCGGAACAGGAGTATGAGAATCTGACAAAATATACGAGGGTCATCGATGCAGCTGAGATAGAGGAGATGTCAGTCGAGGAACCCCCTCAGAAAAAGAAAAAAAAGGAAGAACTTGCCCGTAATTTTACAAGATCTTCGTTTCCTAATATAGAAGTGGACTTTGACGGACTCAGTGAAGAAAATCCCGACATAGTCGCATGGCTGTATATGGGCTCGGTGGACATCAACTACCCGGTGGTCCGCGGCGAGGATAACGAATACTACCTGCATCATACCTTTGAGGATATGGAGAACGGTTCGGGCTGCGTGTTCATGGACAGCGAGGTCAATCCGGATCTCACCTCATGGAATACATTCTTCTATGGCCATAACATGAAGAACGGCACAATGTTTGGGTCGTTAAAGAGACTGTTGAGAGAGGACGGGCTCTATGAGTCGGATCCGTATGTGTATGTATTCATGAGGGAAGGCATATACAGATACAAGATCTTTTCCTACTATCTGGACAAGCCTGATTCCAAGATGTATTACACCTGCAAGACTTTCAAGGAATACAGGCAGTATGTAAGGACGGCGCTTGAGATGTCTCAGCATGAATGCAACGTTCCCGCTACGGAAAATGATAACATGATAACCCTTGTTACCTGTTCGGGCAGCGGTGCGGGCAAAAAAAGAGAATTTGTGCATGCGACCTTTATAGACAGATATCTGTATGAGGATCCTGTCGATGAAGATGAAGAGACCGAAGACGCTTCATCAGTAAAAGACAATAAGGAAAACAAAGCCGAAACCGAAGATAAAGATAAAAAAGATGAAAATGATACTGCCGATACTTCATCTGATTCGTATAATGATACAGGGGAGAACGGCGCAACTGACGCAGATGCCGGTGCAAACAGGGAAAATCCCGCGGCCGATGCAAACGAAGGGGCTGTAAGGGATAATCCCAACGAGGGAGCGAACAGGCCAAACCCTTCACAGTGATGAGATAAGCGGGATATTTTCATATCCGTTGTATATATTTAACAAAAAACATACAACCCGATAGGTGGTTTTTAACAAAATTGTGTTAATAACGATTTTTTTGAACCGTTTACGAGCCTTTTTTTGTCTTAATAATCGAGAGGTATTATATCTCTTTGTGTTTATTATGGGTAACTTAAACGTTTACGTAAAAGGAGATTGATTATGAGTAAGAGAAGATGGTTAAGATCACTGATAGCTCTGGTCGCTTTAACTGCCATGCTTACTGAGAATACGTACAGCGTATTTGCGGTTGATGCATCAGGCATAGCAGAAGAGACCGAAGCTCCGGCTGAGTTTACCGACGCGCCCGTAGTTGAGGTGACGACTGAGCCCGCCGAGGAGGTACCTGTCGATGATGTTACAGTGCAGGACCAGATACCGGAAGAGAATCAGATCCCCGCTGAGGAACCGGCCGTTTCGGAATATTCAGAGCCGGTTGAGGAGGATCTGCTCCAAAGTGAGAACTTTGTTGAATCGGAGTTCGTGGAGACACCGGAGGTCACTCTGACAAGCGGAGATGAAACACGAGCTGTTGAGCCTTCCGTTAAGATCCTTGATGAGGGATCCGGAGAGTATATCGAGGTAGAGGGATATGATTATGTTCCTCTCTATGTCAACACGGATCAGATGAACTCAAGGGATTCGTTCGAGCTTTCCATTGAGGCACCCGAGCTTGCTGAATTTAATGAGAAGCTACTCGGAGATCTCCATAAGGAAGACAGCAATATCTATACCTTCGATCAGCTTGACAAGCAGATCTTAAAGATCTGGGTCGGCACGATATCCGAGGGGATGGAAGTACAGTATTCCATCAGGGAAGATGACGGCTATCCTCAGATCACTCTTATATCCGCTGACGATCCTGAAGTTGAAAAGGTACTTAGCGTATCCGAGGAAGGCAAGTCAGCTTACGGAAGCGGACTGGACGAGATCCTGATAACTCTGGATGCAAGTGAGCTTCCCGAGGGTCAGCTCTATTCACTTATAATCAATACCGCCGCCGATGCATATGCAGAGGGCGGATATATAGAAGACGGAAAGATCACGAATCTTTCTGCCGATGTTACTTCTCTCAGAATCTACAATCTCGATGATCAATCCTTTGACATATATGTACAGGGTATGGAATCAGAAACCATAACCGGTGAATTCTCTGTTGACTCTGTTGAAAACGGTGCCTTAAGGATAAAGGTATACGACAGCGAAGAGGAACAGAAGATCAATACCAAGAGAGTATATGAATATGAAGACTCCAAGGTATATGTAAAAGCAACACTCGAAACCCCCGATGCGGTTCCGGATGATGCTGATTTTGTCGTTACAGAGGTTACGGCTTCCACACCGGGCTACAATTATGATGCCTACATGGAGGCTCTTAACAATAATGCGGCAAGAATAACCGAAGATGCGGACGAGTCAGACGGCCCCGTATTTGACGAGTCCAATACGGCTCTGTATGATATCGCCTTCTTCGTATATGATGAAGAAGCCGAGAAGATGGTAGAGTTCCAGCCTGAAGAAAGCAGTGTGAGCATCTCCATCAGATTCAAGAACGCCCAGCTCGAAAATGAGATCGGTGCCGAGGAGAATGATGACGTTACGATGGTTCATCTTCCTCTTATCGAAGAAGTCAAGGAAAATGTTGATTCCACTCAGGAAGCAACGTCTATTTCCGCATCGGATATCCAGGTTGAGATCATTGATGCGGATACAAGCGTAAGCACAGAAAAAACGGACTTTGTTCTTGCAGATCTTTCGGTCGTAGGTGCAGTAGTCAATGGCAAGGCAAAGATGACTGCAGGTCCAGCACGTAATTATGTGTCGGTACTCGGTGATGCGATCTATTACGGTATCGTTGCGGATGAGTTAAAGATCGGCGCACATATGGATACCAACTTTGCAACCAGGGATCTTCAGTCTTCGGCGCAGATCACCGCGGGTAAGTATACCGGAAGCAACAATCCCGGTAACTTTATCATCGCGTCATACAGCTCAGGACAGAATTGGTGGGTGGATGCCAAAGTTGCTGAAAAGACATTTATCATATATACCACTAATGACGCTTACAACAAGATGAACAAGGGTAATCTTGCAAGTAATAATCCCAAGCTTGTTGTAGATACGACGAGGAGCTCCTCTGATCTTGCATTAGAGGTCAATAACATGCGCAGTGCAGTTGCAGCAGAGTCAGCTGCCATTAATTCGTATGCATCGGAAAACGGCTATAAGCTTTCATCTGTTGCAACCCACCTTACTCCTGGCAACAATTCTACCCCATATGTGTTGGATACGACTGCTCTCGGGTCAGGAACCTATTACATACAGATTGATTCATCTGAGGAGATGGCAGATATCTTTAACCATGGCGGAGATCTCCACATCAAGATGAACAGCGACCAGACCATCATATTTAACATTGGCGGAACCGGCGATGTCAGGTTTGGAAACAAGTTCTGCGTATCCATTGACGGCGGTGCATATGTTGATACCGACAAAGGTGACCAGACTGCAGATGCTCTTGCAAGAAGGATCATATTCAATATATCCGGAGACAGGAATGTTAAGACTGACGGTGGTTCCATAACAGGTACCGTTATCTGTCCGAATGCATACTTCTATAACGGAGCGATGAGTACCGGATGGCTTGTTGCAAGAAAGGCCGAGAATGGCCAGGAATGGCACGGAGTATGGCAGGATATGCCCCCTTCATACCCCTGTTCGACAACGATCACGGCAAGGAAGCAGGTAAAGAACAATAACGAAACCAGAGACCCTTCGGCACTTGAGAAGTTCTGGTTTGATCTGTATTCCTACGATTGGAATTCGCAGAAATATACACTGATAGATTCAAAGCAGAATAACGGAAGTTCCGTAACTTTCACAACACAGTCGTTTGATGCTCCCGGAACCTATGCATATAAGGTTACCGAGCGCGTGGAAAACGGAAGCTATCAGTATGACAAGACTGAATATCTCATTCAGATAGATGTTGCTTTTGATCAGAATACCAGGAAGCATGTTATTACAGACAAGAGGATATACAGTTATGTGAGAACCGCAAACGAGGTATCTCTTGATCTTACAAGGACCAACAATCTGATCGGTAATGATTACAGCTGCATAGTATTCACAAACCCGACGGAGCCTGCTACGTATGACTTCCCTGTTACCAAGTTCTTCTATGTAAATGACGGAACAGACTGGTCAAAGAAGAGCCTTACAGATAACTATGCACAGCGTGGCTTTGGCGGAAACTGGCCGGACGGCGCAACATTCACATTTAAGATCGAGGACTTTGACGGCGGCGCTGCAAATGCAGGCGCAGGCATCATCTATCCTCATAAGGATGTTATGCCTCAGCAGACTCAGGTTACAGTAACCAAGGATAATCCTACGGCTAGCTTTGGTACGATTACTTTCTATCCGGATACTTCGGGTTACTACTATACTTCTAACGGTCAGAAGGTATACCCCAAGACCTACATGTGGAAAATCACAGAGGTGATCCCTCCTGAGAATGAGAGAGTACCGGGTGTCGTTTATACTCAGAGACCCGTATATCTCAAGCTTTTTGTTAATACCATCGAGGCAAACGGAATAGTAAGGGTTGAGCTTGATGACAATGTATCATATGTAAATGATAATTCGATCCAGGACTTCCACTGCTTCAAGAATTACAGACATCCGTTCGAGTTCATAAATGCTTATTATACGGGTTCGCTTGAGGTTGTAAAGGATCTTGTTACAAGAAGCGGAAACAATAATACCGAGACATTCTACGTAGCTGTTAAGGACAGCAGGGGAACCTATTATGATACTGCCGGAAACAAGCATGATACAGTATTCCCTGTAGCCGTACATGCAAGCAATTCGGTAGACGGAAAGGCTAAATTCGATAACCTTCCGGTCGGAGAGTATACGGTTGTCGAGGTTGATAATAACGGAAATCCCGTTGGAAACGGATTCCCTTATTCGGTAACTTATGCGCCGAATGATGCTAAAGCAGCTATTACAGCTGAAAACTTAAATAAGACAGTTAAGATCACGAATACCGAGAGAATATTCAAGTTAAGGATATTCAAGACCAACGGATCGGAACAGCCTCTTGAGGGTGCTACCTTTACGATCACAAATACATCAGTAGAGCCTAACCAGAGCTGGACCAAGGTTACCGGCGCTGACGGTTATGCTGAGTTTGACAAGCTTCCCATAGGTACCTATACCTATGCCGAGGTCAAGGCAGACGGAACATCGGGTGTACCTGCAGGCTACATGAGCGGAACAGGCTGCAGCGGAACATTTACCATAACCGCAGCAGACTTTAACGGACAGCTTGATCTTGTAAAGAATATCAATGCTATCAACACTCCTATAAAAGGAACTGTTAAGCTTCATAAGAAGACTGACCAGAACAAGCCTCTTGCAGGTGCGATCTTTGAGCTCAGAAAGGACACGGCAGACGGTGCTGTAGTATATGCAACGGGAACGACAGGCAATTACGTATACACAGATAGCAGCAACGGAGCATTATTCCGCTTCGAAACCGATAAGGACGGACTTATAAAGATCTCCGGTCTTCCGATGGGCAATTATGTCTTCAAGGAGATCAGTGCTCCTCCGGGATATGAGATCTCCCAGGCAGATACTACTTTTGAGATCGATGTTCCGGATGAGACCGAAGACGTTGATGTTACAAATACGAATAATAAGGCAGGCGTCAAGTTTAAGAAGGTTGACGCCGTAAACAATAACGAAGGACTTGCAGGCGTAACCTTTGCCTTATATAAGGTCGGCCAGAATAAGCCTATAATAAGCAGCGTATCATCCGATAAAGCCGGTTACGTAAAGGTGACCGGTCTCGAAATAGGTCAGTACTACTTCCAGGAGATCACTCCTGCAGCCGGACATGCAAAGTTTGAAGGCGATCTGACCTTTGAGATAAAGGATGGTGACGGCGATACGATCATCACTCTTGATGATGTTACCAAGACCATCGATGATACCGAGATCGAAGGCGGAAAGTGCGCCCTTGTGGAAAACGACAGACTGCGCGGTACCGTTAAGGTTCATAAATACGGAGTAACGAATGCTACAGATCTGTCAGGCAAGGTTGATCTTAAAGACGTAGGCTTCAGACTTGTAGAGTGTGATGCAAGCGGTAATGCCACAAATAAACAGATCAACGCAGCAAAGACTGCTGTTACCGATGAACACGGTTACGCAGAATTTACAAATGTTGCATGGGGCTACTACTACCTTGAAGAGACAAGTGCACCCGCTGAATACAGGATAATGACTCAGAAGACTGAGGTATTTAAGATCGGTACCGGTGAAGGTGCCGTAATGAGCAAGGAATTCGTCGGTGATGATTCTATCATCAATGAGAAGAAGAAGGGCACCGTAAGGCTCATCAAGAAGGATGCCGGAGACAAAGAAAATGTTATAAACGATGCGGTATTTGCACTTTATAAGGTATCGGGAAGTACGAAGACTCCTGTAGCAGGTTCACCGTTTACAGTAACGAACGGAACTATTGAGGTACAGAATCTTGAATACGGTAACTACGAGTTCGTAGAGACCATTCCTCCTAAGGGATTTATTAAGGATGAGACACCTCATCCGTTCACCATAGACGGAGAGCACGACGATCAGGATATCGATGCTTACGTTACTGTTACCAATGAGAGAGAGCTTGGTAAGGTTAAGCTCGTAAAGAAGGATCATGACGGAAATGAGCTTGATGGCGCAGAGTTCGAATTATATTCAACAAATACGAGCAACATCTGGCAGAATATCCAGAAGACCTTCTCAAATAAGAAATATTTCAAATATGGTCTGGAGAAATATGTTGTAAACGGCAGCCTTGAGATAAAGGATCTGCCGTGGGGCGACTACTTCTTCATAGAGACCAAGGCTCCTAAGGGTCATGTGCTTACCGAAGAGATGGCAAATATGCACTACACCTTCACGATCGGACCTGTTGGCGAAGAGACAGTCCAGATCGATGCCGGAACAATAACTGTAGAAAACGAGAAGGAAAGGGGCGCTATCAAGCTCATCAAGAAGGATGCAGCAAATCCCAATATCACGCTTGAAGGCGCAGACTTCTATCTCTACAAGGATGATGTAGCGATCACGGAGGGATCTTCACCGAAGACATACACAACTGATGAAAACGGTGAGATCAAGGTCGATAACCTTGAGTGGGGCGAATACTACTTTAAGGAAATTAAAGCTCCCAGAGGTTATATCACACCTACGGGTGATGCAGCCAATACCACAAAGGTTGTGATCGATGAAAACAATACTTTCTCCACTGTCGGATACAAGACTGTAGAGAAGACCAATGACAAGATATTCGGATCACTGATACTTCACAAGGTAGATGCATCTGCGGAACAAAATCCTCTTGTGGGCGCAACCTTCTATCTTGTAAAGATCGAAGACGGTCAGGAGAAGCTTGTAAATGTTACCGGTGCAAACGGCGTATATACATATGAGAAAGTAGCCGGTCTGCTTGCAAACCTTATAAACAACAAGCAGGTATTACCTACAGATGCTCAGGGTATTCTCAGAATTTCCAGGCTTCCTTATGGTACATATAGGATCTATGAGGAGGATGCTCCCGAGGGCTATAAGAGAGTAGAGAGCGGATATGGATTTACCATAGATGAGAGTGAAGAAGTCATTGACTACAAGTTTGTGAACCCTCTTGTAAAGGCTAATATCAAATTCATTAAGCTCGACGACAACGCAGACAAGCTTGACGGTGCGAAGTTCGAATTATTTAAGAAGAACAAAGAAGGCGCATGGATCTCACAGGGCGAGATGATCGCCGATAAGAACGGATTAGTGGAAAAGAGGGGACTCGGAATAGGTGAGTACTACTTCGTGGAGACCGAGGCTCCCAAGGGCTTCTATATCGTAAAGGATACGGACGGCAAACCGAAGAAGTATACCTTTGAAGTCACAGCTGCTGATTATACTACTGACGATTCCAAATACGTTGAAATACACGGAACGGTTAAGCATGAAAGCGATTATGCAGTAAAGAATATGCCCATTAAGGGTAAGGTAAGGCTTATAAAGGTCGACAGTACGAGTAATGTTAACCTCTCAGGTGCAAAGTTTAATCTCTACGCAGACGGCAACCGTGCACCCATCAAGGATTCACCTTATACAACTAACGAAAACGGTGTTATCGAAGTAAGAAATCTTGACTGGGGCAAGTATTACTTTAAGGAGATCGAGGCACGCGAGGGCTATGCGCTTGATGACAAGACAGAATACTGGTTTGAAGTAAATAAGGATAATGTTGCGGAAAGCGACAGTGCAGGCTGGATAAGCAGATTCTATAAGTTAGAGACTGATATAGGTGGTAATAAATATGTTGAAGTAATAGGCAATAAGCTCATCCTCGGTCAGGCTCAGCTTGTAAAGAAGGATGCGGATACCCGAAAAGTTCTTGCCGGTGTGAAATTCGGACTCTATCATGCAGCAGACGATACGCCTGTTGCAGGCTATGAAAACGGTATAATATCGGATGAGCATGGTCTTGTGACGACCAATAAAGACCTTAGGAAAGGAAGCTATTACTTTAAGGAGATTTCGACTGACGAAAATTATATACTTAGCAATGAAAAGTATAACTTTACGATCGATCAGAGCAACATGGATGAAGTTGTTAAGGCCGGAACAGACGGAATCGCCTACAATACTCCTAAGACCGGTACTGTAGAGCTGTTTAAGTATGAGCTGATCGATAATAAGGTTTCCGGCATCAAGGGTGCAGAGTTTACACTCTATAAGAAGAAAGACGGAGTATTCGGCATATTCTCAAAGGGTGAGGATAAGGGCACGTACACTACCGGAACTGACGGAACCTTTAAGATCGAGGGTCTCCCCTGGGGCGATTATCAGCTGGTAGAGACCAAGGCTCCGGACGGATTCGAGTATGATCCGAAGAACCCGAAGACTGTTACATTTACAATAGGCAGGGGTCAGTTAAGCTATGTAGATGCTGAGAGAAAGACAGTTAGGAACGACAGGCTCAAGGGTAAGGTCGGACTTATCAAGACCGAAGAAGGCAATAGTAATATCAAGCTTGAGAACGCAATATTCGATCTGTACAAGCAGAACGTTTCTGATCCCATCAGGAAAGATCTGCATACAAATGCACAGGGTGAGATCACAGTAGATAATCTTGACTGGGGTACATACTACTTTATTGAAAAACAGGCACCTTCAGGATATCTGCTTCCTGCAGTAACAAGGACAAAAGATCTTGAAATAACTGCCCAAAATGTAGCAAATTATACTAAAACACCGCTTACTGCGGAGGTTACAAACAAGAAGATCATAGGCAAAGCTCATCTTGAGAAGGAAGATGAGAATAAGAATAAGTTAAGCGGTGCAGGCTTTAAGCTTTATAAGGAAGACGGCACCCAGGTAAAGACGGTATTTAAGTCAGACGGAGTATACGAGGCAGATCCTGTTAACGGAACAGATGCCGAGCTTTGGGTAAACGCAGGCGGAATGCTTGATGTATCAGAGCTTGTAGCCGGAGAGTATTATTTCTTAGAGACAACAGCTCCCGGCGGATATAACCTTAATACCGCACAGCATACATTTAAGGTTGCAGAAGACGGTAAGACAGTCTATGTAACATGTATCGACTCTGAGGTTCAGGCCGGCGTTGAGTTTACAAAGATCGCAAGATCCGTTATAGGCGGCGAGAATAATGACGTAAATCTTGACGGCGCTGTATTCTGGCTCTACCTTGTAGGCGGCAATACAGACGGCACCGATAAGAAGATAAGAGAATCGATATCAAAGGATGGCGGTAAGGTCCTTGAAACGGGTCTTTCATCAGGAAGCTATTACTTCGTGGAGAAGTCTGTGCCTTATAATGCATATAGTTTTAATGCCGAGGCTAAATATACCTTTACCATAGAGGATAGTTACAATGGTAAGATTATAAATCTCGATACCGGAGATACGGTCATCAATACACCGAAGAAGGGCAGCGTCGAACTGCTTAAGGTAGACGATGAAGACAATGCTCTTGACGGTGCAGAGTTCAGCCTCTACAAATATGTGGACGGAACCGTTACAGGAGACATTCTCATAAAGAGCGGTCTTACATCGGATGCAAACGGTATAGTATCTTATTCCGGTCTTGACTGGGGTAAGTACTACATGGTAGAGACCAAGGCTTCAACCGGATTTGCGATAGAACTGGATGCAAACGGAAAAGCAAAGCATTATGACTTTACGGTTAAGGAAGAAACCGTAAAAGATACGTATAAGCTTAAGGCCGTAAATGACAAGCTTCCGGGCAGTCTGAATATTGAAAAGATCGATTCCGTACTCAGAACCGGTATGGACGGAGTGGAATTTACACTCTATAAGAACAGCGTAGCTGAATCAAACAAGATAACTACGATAGAGATCGTGGGCGGAAAAGCTTCGGTTCCAAATCTTGACTGGGGTGATTATGTACTCAAGGAGACAAAGACGACCGATAAGCATGTACTGGATCCTACGGAGAGGAAGTTTACTATATCCGCAGACCACCTTGTACAGAACTATACTGCCGGAGACGCCATTGAAAATGAGCGTATCCAGGGTTACGTGGAGCTTCATAAGGTTGAAGAGGGCACAAATAGAAACCTTGAGGGCATTAAGTTCAAGCTCTACAGTGGAACCAAGGGCAGCGGAGAATTCATTAATGAGTACGAGACCGATGATCAAGGAAGGCTCTTCCAGGTTAATCCTAAAACCGGAGATCATGAATTTAAGATCGGACCTCTTGATGCAGGAGACTATTACTTCGAAGAGGAAACACCGACCGGATATGAGAAGTATGCAGGAGATCTGAACTTTAAGATCACCAAGGACGTAAAGCTTGCTTCCTTCACCGCCGGCGACAGCGTAAAGAATACACCGAAGAAGGGCGGAGCAAGGCTCATCAAGAAGGGTGACCATGGTGAAGTCCTTTCAGGTGCAGAGTTCATACTCTATTCAAAGACAGCGCACAATATGATCCAGTCGCTTAAGATACTGGTGAACGGTGCATATGAAGACGGCAAGTATTATACAAATGATGACGGAGTCCTTGAGGTTAAGGATCTTGAGTGGGGTGAATACTACTTTAAGGAGACAAAGGCTCCAAAGGGATATGAGATCATCAATCCCGATGCAACCTATGACTTCACGATAGATGCTAATACCAACGGACAGACCGTCGAGGTAGAGAACAGTCCTGTGGTCAATAAGAGGCTGCCCGGTAAGCTCAAGCTTACAAAGCTTGACGCCGGAGATAACACTCCACTTGCCAATGCGAAATTCAAGCTTTACCAGATCACCAAGGACGGAGATGTTGATGTATCCGCCAAGTACGGTGCAGTAAATGGAATGTTTGTTACGCCTGCAAACGGTGAGATCGAGATCGATAAGGTTGAGTGGGGCGACTATTACTTCTTAGAGTGGCAGGCACCGGATGGGTATGTATTTGATGAGAATAACAGACCTAAGAGTGCAACCCTGAGTGTCAATGCAACAAACTACTCCGACAAGACTCATATGATGGAGACTCAGGAAGACGAGATGACGAACACGAAGGGTCACGGTTATGCCGCCCTTCAGAAGAAGTTTGCTAACGGAAATATTCCTGCATCACTTAGCGGAATAAGCTTTGATCTTATAAAGGTCGAAGACGAAAAAGAAACAAGAATAGATACATATATTACCGATGTTAACGGTATGATCACTGCAGATGTTATAGGACCGCTTGAATTCGGATCATACTACTTCAAGGAAGTGGCACTTTCGGATGCGGCAAAGGCTGCAAGCTATACCCTGAGCGATCAGGAGCTTACCTTTGAAATAACGAAGGATGAGCCGATAGAAAAGGCAGTGACTTATGAATATACCAATACGGATGTACACGGCGGAGCTGAATTTGCCAAGGTAGAGTCCGGACTTAAAAAGGATACCATAGCGGGTATCAAGTTCGACATCTTCAAGGTTGAGGCCGGCAAAGCTGATGCGGCTCAGGGCTTCGTAACAGCATCTGACCAGGGTATCGTAAGGACAGAGAACCGTCCTATGGGACTGTACTACTTCATAGAAAATAAGCAGTCCGCAAATGATCACGGATATGACTGGAACGATACAAAGTACTATTTCGAGATCACGAAGACAGATAAAAAGATGGTCGATGTCCATGTGGGAGCTCCTGACGGTCCTGTCACCACAACGGTTGAAAATGACAGGTTAAAGGGCACCATAGAGCTTGTAAAGCTTGGCAGAGATTCATCGGGTACAGCCGCGGCACCGATCGATCTGAGAACTGCAGAGTTCGAGCTGTATGACGGAAATGGCCAGAGGATCATGACAAGTGCACAGCTTGCCCCGTTTACCAGTGAAAAGAAGATCACAGTTACCGGACTTGAGTGGGGTTCATATTACTTCAAGGAGATCAAGGCACCCAAGGGTTATGTACTTCCCGAGGGACCATCGGCGATCTCCAACACAGTAACGATCGATGCAACCAACGTAAAGGGTGCGACAATAGAACATCCGTTAACTTGTGAGATAACCGATGATACCATTAAGGTATATCTGTCAAAGAGAGAGATAGCCGGAAATGATGAGCTTCCCGGAGCATTTATGCAGCTCTTTGAGAAGAACACCTCCGGAACGGGAAGCAAATATGGCAGAAAGATAGTTGAGTGGACATCTTCAACTTCTCCGAAGCTTGTGGAAAAGCTTGAATCGGGTAAGACCTATATCCTCCATGAGGATAATACACCGGCAGGCTATGCATATGCTGAGGACATTGAGTTTACCGTAAACAGCGACGGCAGTGTTACTACCAATGCAAGAATAATATCTGCGACCAATGCTCCAAACGGAACCACCATAATCATGGAGGATAAGGCTCTTGATCTGTTTATATCCAAGAAATCACTTGGTGCAAACAACGAGCTTCCCGGAGCTACACTTACGATATCTGCCGAAAGCGATCCGGATACGCCTCTCCAGACCTTTATCATGGCCGGAGAGCCCCAGAAGATAACAGTTCCTTTAGTTATCGGAGATAAATATATACTTGCAGAGACCAAGTCGCCGGATGGTTATTATACCGCTGAGCCGATAACGTTCTCTGTTACGGCGGACGGACAGTTCAAGATCGAGGATGATCCTTCGGCTTATGCAACGATCCTTGCAAAGAATGCTCTCGTTATGTATGACAGACCTATTGAGGTCGAGATATCAAAGACAAGACTTACGGGAACAGATAAAGACTACGTTGCTGGTGCACGTCTTACACTTAAGGAGAAGAAGAAAGACGGAACCTTTACCAACTTATATTCATGGACCTCAACAGGCGGTCCTGAGAAGATGCCTTACGGCAAGTTAAAGGTTGGCGGTACCTATGTGATCCATGAGGACTATGCTCCCGACGGATTCATAAAGGCAGATGATGTTGAGTTTACCGTACTTGATTTTGACAAGCTCGGAAAGACAGATACAAACGGCGTTATCGCACAGTGCGTAAATGTCAAGGATGACATCAGAAAGACCATAATCACCAAGAAGGGTCTTACGGGTCAGGATGAACTACCGGGTGCAGAGCTTGCGATCTATGAAGGAAGCAATATGATCGCCAACTGGACATCAGGCTTAAAGCCCGCAGTCCTTATCTCAATACTTGAGAGCGATCAGACGTTTACTGCCAAGGAAAGACAGGCACTGTCGGATAAATACAATATAATCTATGGCGTGACCCTCAAGGCAGGACATAAGTACATACTCCGCGAGCTTTCAGCTCCGGCAGGTTATTCGCTTGCAGGCGATGTTGAATTTACCGTCAAGGAAGACGGAACCACTGTACCTCAGCCTGTATCGATGATCGATAAGCCGATCGCGATCGCCTTTGAGAAGAGGGATGTTTCAACAAAGAACAACCTCGCAGGCGCCACAATGCAGATACTTGACGAAAATGACAAGGTTGTCACAGAGTGGACATCAGGAACTCTGCCTTATATAGCAACGATCGATCCTGATTATGACCAGACTAAGTACGCAGGAAGGCTTGATGTTAAGCTTGTGCTTGGCAAGACCTATAAGCTTCATGAGGCTAAGGCTCCCGGTGAATACAATCTGGCAGCGGATGTAACATTTAAGGTTGAAAAGACTGATGTATACGGAACGACTGTACGCTCGGTAGTAATGTATGATTACAAGGGTGGAGAGACCGGCATTGACGGTACGAAGACCTGGATAGTACCGAGAGATCCGGATGGAAATCTCATCCCCGGATTCAAGTATCCCAAGGTTACGATAGGTCTGTACCGTGACTCCACAAAGAAGGGTGTTATGGACGCAGATCCGATACAGACTATAGTTCTTGAGAATGGTGAGACGACCTATGCATTCGGAAACCTTGAGAAGTACAACCAGAACAGCGAGGAGAACTACGAATATACATATAAAGTGGATGAGGTAGTTGACGAGCAGGATAACAGCGGCTTCGACAAGATAGTAGAGAAGAATCCGGACGGAAGCTACAGCATCACCAACAGACTCAAACAGGAATATGTAGACTACAACGGAACCAAGCAGTGGATCCTCTACAGGGATGAAGATGGCAACATCGATATGACAAAGATGTATGCCGATATAGTGATAACTCTTGTCTGCGACGGTGTTAAGACTGACAAGACAGTCACGATAAAGAACGGAGCAAGAGGAACAGACGGTAAGGAAACCTTTAAGTTCGAGCACCTTGACAAATATGACCTTACAACCGGTAAGGAACATGTATATACTGTTATAGAGTCCGGTGACAATACCTATAAGCAGAAGATCTCGGCAAGAGAGTACGAAGCAATGATCACCAATACTCCTATAAATGATCCGTTCTACATAAAGGGTATCAAGAACTGGATCGATCCCATCGGAGCTAAGAGACCTGACGTTACCATACAGCTCTACAGGGACGGCAAGCTCTTCAAGCAGACCAAGCTTGCAGCGGACGATACCTTCGAATTCGGTCCTCTGTGGGAGTACAACCTTGGCTACGGCGAAGATGAGCCTACGGTTGACGGACATAAGTTTGTCTATGAAGTAAAGGAGACCGGAGCCGAGAATTACAGCTTCATCGTTGACTTTAACGGTGAGATAAAAGAAGTTAAGAGTGGTGATAAGGTCGAGAGAATTGCATATGCAACGATCACAAACACCATTAAACAGGAGTACGTTGAGATATCCGGTACGAAGTTCTGGCATGACAGCGGAAACAGCGCTAAGCGTCCTACGATCTATGTGGATCTGTTCAGAGACGGACAGCTGATCGAAAGGAAGATGATACCTAATACGACTACGGATTACAGTTTCAAGGATCTTCCGAAGTACGATCTGAGCAAAGCGCCAGCAAGACTGTATGACTATGCTGTAAAGGAAGAAGCGGTAGAATGCTACGTATCAGCGCCTGAGAATGGCTACACGATAGATACTTCCGTTGAAAATCCGGACAGATACAAGAATGCCGACGGAATATGGGTATATCCGTATAAGGATATCAACTTCGAGAATACGCCTTATAAGATACAGGTTAACAAGATTGATGCCACCAACAAGGCAGAGCTCAAGGGCGCTGTACTGTCGATCACAAGATTGAAGACCGGTGATAAGATCACATGGACTTCTGACGGCACACCTCATATCATCGAGGGTAAGGAAGGAAACTTCCTGCTTGTGCCCGGAGAAAAATATCTCCTCAAGGAAGAATATGCTCCTGAAGGATATCTGCCGGTACAGGATCAGGAGATCACGATCGGTGAAAACGGAGGCGTAGAGAAGGTTGTTACAATGCCTGATCCTCCGATCATCGGAAAGGTAACGCTCACCAAGAGAGATGCTACTACAAGAGAGGTTCTTGCAGGTGCAGTATTCCAGCTCTATGACAAGACAGGAAAGCTTGTAAGGGCTACAGGCTCAGCCGGATCATATAAGTATTCGACAGACGGAACTGGTACAACGAGCTTTGCTGTATCAAGTACCGGTGTTCTGGAGATAACGGATCTCTGCTATGGTACATACTACTTCAGAGAGACAGTAGCACCTCCGGGACATGTATTAAGCTCCGATACGATCTCGTTCTCGATCTCTGCGGCAGAGACAGACGTGAAGGTAACCTTCACAAACGAGAGAAAACTTGGTGCAGCAAGACTGTTCAAGGTTGATGCCGAAACAGGAGCGGCTCTTGCGGGAGCAGTATTTGAGCTCTACTCAAGCACTCCGAGAACAGCAGGCCAGGCGGCAGCTTCCACGATCTACACGGATGCATATTACCGCTATGGAACCTATGTAACGAACTCAGCAGGTGAGATCTTTGTACCTGATCTTCCTTGGGATGACTACTATTTCTTAGAGACGGTAGCACCTCCCGGATATGAGCTTGGCAATGATGTGGACGGCAGTCCTCTGGTATACACCTTCAAGGTTGATTCAACGACAGTTGAGAGCGTTGCTGTAAGCCTTGGTGAGATCAGGAACCGTAAGCCGACTCCTACACCTACGCCGACTCCTACACCTACGCCGACACCGACACCCGGACCTACACCGACACCTACACCGTCACCGACGGTAAGGCCTACACCGACACCTACCGGTGGAGTACTTGGTGAGAGAAGGACCAGGGACGGCGGAGTGCTCAAGGGAGTACTGGGAGTACGTTCCGCACCTGAAAAGGGCGTTCTCGGCGAGAGAATAGGACCTACAACAGGAGATGCATCAAACATCGCACTGTGGCTGTTACTGCTTGCAGCATGCATAAGCACAATAGTAGGAATAATCATTCAGAGTAAAAAGAAAAGGCATAAAAGAGCCTAATCACTGAATGAGAAGAGCCGAAAGGCTGATAAAGAAAATCCGGGAATAAAAGCCCGGTAACAGAGGAAAACCGGTCATTATGGCCGGTTTTCCCGTTTAAGAGATTTTATGCTTGCAAACAGAAGGGTGCTATGTTAAAATAATCGTTGCTGTAACGAAATATCATCGTTTGCCGTATATGGGTGCAGATGCACCGGTATGTTTTTGGAGGTTAATATGGGTGTTCTCAGAGTGATACTGACAATTATATTTATAATAGTATGCCTGGTGCTTACGACAATAGTGCTGATGCAGGAAGGCAAGTCCGCAGGACTCGGAGCCATATCAGGTATGGCAGAGACCTACTGGGGCAAGAACAAAGGCCGTTCCCTTGAGGGAAGACTCGTGAAGATCACGAAGTTTCTGGCAGTGGGCTTTTTAGTACTTGCCGTGATACTGAATATCGGCAGTTTGTAGAATACAGACGATGTTTAAGCACTCCTTTGGTAACCCGGGAGTGCTTTTTTCTTTAAACCACCGGTTTATTAATTCCGGACAGAAATCAGAGTATGATAAGTGAAACACAAAACAGAAAAAACTTAATATTAAAGCTCATGTCGGAGCCTAAGTATGTCCCTATGAAGGAAAAGGAGCTTGCGGTCTTTTTACAGGTTAAGAAGGAGGATCGTGACGATTTAAAGGAAATACTTGACAGCCTGCTCTTTGAACAGAAGATGATGGTGTCAATGCGGGGAAAATATTCGCTCTATAAGGAGAAAAAGCTTACAGGAATATACCGTTCCACCATGCACGGATTCGGATTCGTGGAGACGGAGGATGAGAATGACGACTACTATATTCCGGAGGGTATGAGTCTTAATGCAATGTACGGGGATACGGTCGAGATATCCGTACTTAAGAAAAGGCGTGGAAAGCGCCGCGAAGCAGAGATAGTAAAGATCCTTGAGAGAGCCACGGATACGGTGGTTGGAACCTACGAAAGAGGAAAGAACCATTATGGATTTGTGGTGCCGGACAATGCTAAGTTATCCAGGGATATCTTTATCCCCGTTGAAAGATCCAAAGGAGCAATGGATGGTCACAAGGTGGTCTGCGAGATAACGGATTACGGTACGGAGAGCAGATCTCCGGAGGGAAAGATCATTGAGATACTCGGACACATCACCGACCCCGGAGTGGATATCCTCTCTGTTATAAAGGGATACAATCTGCAGCTTGAATTTCCTGAAAAAGTGATGCACATGGCAGAGAGGATACCTGAGGAGATACAGGAAGCCGAAATGGCAGGAAGGCTTGACCTTCGTGATGTGATGATGGTCACGATAGACGGCGAGGACTCAAAGGACCTCGATGATGCGGTAAGCCTTGAAATGGACGGTGAGAATTACAGACTGGGCGTGCATATTGCGGATGTATCCAATTATGTGAAGGAAAACAGTGCTCTCGACAAAGAGGCCCTAAAAAGAGGATGCAGTGTGTATCTGGTAGACCGTGTGATACCGATGCTTCCGAGACGCCTGTCAAACGGGATCTGCTCCTTAAATGAAAGTGTTGACCGGCTGACCTTAAGCTGTATAATGACCATAGACAAAAAGGGTCACGTTATCGATCATAAGATAGCAGAGAGCATCATTAAGACAAACAGGAGGATGACTTATACTGCCGTCAATGCTATATTAGAAGAAAACGATCCTGAGCTTTTCAGGGAATATGAGGAGATTGTGCCCATGTTTTTCCTGATGAAGGAGCTTGCAGCGATCCTTCGGGATAAGAGAAAAAAGCGCGGATCGATAGATTTTGACCTCGATGAGACGAAGATACTGCTTGACGAAAAGGGGCATCCGACCTATGTAGGCCCGTATGAAAGAAATACTGCGACCAGGCTTATTGAGGAATTCATGCTGATAGCAAATGAAACGGTTGCCGAGCATTTTTACTGGCTGAAGCTTCCGTTTGCGTACAGGATACATGAAGCCCCCGATATTGAAAAAGTTAGAAAGCTTTCTTCGTTTATCCGAAACTTCGGCTACGGGCTGCATATAAAGGGCGATGAGGTGCATCCCAAGGAACTGCAGAAGCTTCTTGCAAAATGCGAGGGGACAGCCGAAGAAGAGCTCATAAGCAGGCTTACCTTAAGGTCAATGCAGAGGGCAAAATATTCACCCGAGTGCCTGGGTCATTACGGTCTTGCCTGCGATTATTACTGCCATTTCACCTCGCCGATAAGGAGATATCCTGATCTTCAGATACACAGGATCATAAAGGAATCCCTGCATATGCGGCTTAAGGATGAGAGAATAGCACACTACGAAAAGATACTTCCCGATGTCTGCAAAAGCTCAAGCGCATGCGAGAGAACGGCAGATGAAGCCGAGAGAGAGGTCGACAAGCTCAAGAAGGCCGAGTATATGCTTGATAAGATCGGAGAGGTATACTCCGGAATGATAAGCGGGATCACGAACTGGGGTATATATGTGGAGCTTGACAATACGGTCGAAGGTCTGGTGCATATCTCAAAGATCGCAGGTGATTATTATGTATTCAACGAGGACTCGTATGAGCTTGTCGGAGAAGCGACAGGGAAAAAGTATGTTCTCGGGCAGAGGGTTAATATAAGAGTAAATGCTGTCGATATGATGTTAAGAAGCGTTGATTTTCTGCTTGAAGAATAGCCCGCAATACAGTGAACGGTCTGATGAGTAAGAGGATCAGGGTATTGTTAAAAACAGATCTATATAAACAGGTGATGACATGCCAAGGGATATGAGCGGAGGCATAAAGCTTATCGCTAACAACAAAAAAGCATATCATGATTACTTTATCGAGGATAAGTATGAGTGCGGCATTGAGCTGTACGGTACGGAGATAAAATCAATGCGTATGGGCAAATGCAGCATCAAGGAGGCATATGTCCGCATAGAAAACGGTGAAGCCTTTATCATAGGGATGAACGTTAGTCCCTATGAAAAGGGTAATATCTTTAACAGGGATCCTCTCCGCACTCGAAGGCTATTGATGCATAAGTCTGAGATCAACAAGCTTGCGGGGAAGTTAAGTGAGCAGGGATATACGCTGATGCCGCTTTCGGTATATCTAAAGAACTCAAAGGCTAAGGTTGAGATCGGACTGGCCAAGGGCAAGAAGCTTTATGACAAGCGCCAGGCGATCGCCCAGAAAGACATGAAGAGGGAGACAGAGAGAGACTTCAAGATGAAGCTCTGAATAGTTACAATAGGTTACTGTGAAAAACAAAAATATATATCGCGGGCCTGTACAGGTTTCGACGGGGGTTTAGAAGTTAGGATAGCCATCCGTGGCTCCATACCACGTAAAAAATGGAAAACTAAATATAAACGCTGACGAAAGTTACGCATTCGCAGCCTAATGGCTGCTGTCCGCCTGAGGTAGCCTACTGCTTCAGAACCGGGCATCGACAAGGTAGGGAACCTGCTTTCCAAAGCTTTGAGGATCGCAGAGAACCATGAAGCTACCGAAGGATACAGCCTGTCATTTGGCGGTATCCCGGGGGAATCTTAAAAAAATGACTGCGATGGGAGAAGTCTTAGTGGAAGAGCTTTCGGACGTGGGTTCAATTCCCACCAGGTCCATACTGAAAAGCCTTGATTTTACTGCATTGTCGAGGCTTTTCTTTCATTTATGTGCACTATGTGTGCAGTAGATTTGCCATTTACTGATTTGATATGCCTTTTATTATGTCTTTCCGTGAAGAAGTCATTAGCCTTTTTGTTCATGATCTCTTCGTAATCTGTCATAGTTCCTTCGTAGTGGTTGTGTAAGGTCTTTTCCTCAGTCCATCCACCTTTAGCCATGATGTAACGGTCAGGGATGCCAAGAGCATGCATGATGCTGGCTGAATAATGCCGGAGATCATGAAACCTTATCTGCTCTATGCCGAGTATTTTCCGGGCACGAGCAAACCTATCTGTGACTATCGAAGGCGGCAAAGGCACTACATTCCCTTGCTTGGGCAATTCAGCAATAACAAAGGCGGGCATGATGATTTTTCTATCGCTGCCTTTTGTCTTGGTCTTGCTTTCCGGATACCATTTATTACCGTCTGTCACACAAGCCTTACAGACATGGATTGTATTGTTTTCTTGATCGACATCGGCAGCAGTTAAAGCGCACACTTCCGAGCGTCTAAGGGTGCCATATGCGGCAAGCAGGGAAGCTACATACATATCGTGATCATTTTCCTCAAAATAATCCAATATCTTTTCAATATCGGCGTTAGTGGGAGAGTAGACTTCTTTTTTAGGCTCGTTATTCTCTATCTTGATATTCCATAACTTGATAACGGGCATATATTCACATAAAGCACTATGAAGAAACCCGTATATGTTTTTGATACTCTTTACAGATAGATCGGAGTCCTCTAAATCTTCAATCCACTTTTTGATGTGATCCCTCTTTAGCTTCCGGAGTGTTACCGCTCCAATAGTAGATCCCACAATATGATTACTGTGAACGGCGTTATATCCTTTTATCGTAGAGGGAGACTTTGTACCTTTTTCCATTTTCACGGTCATCTTGTTTATGTAACGCTGGCATATTGTTTCGACAGTCAGATCAAGAGCATCAATATCACTTATACCCTCTTTGTAATTGTCTTCATAATCCTTAGCCATTTTTTCTGCATCGGATTTTAGCCTTGCCGTAAAAGATTTACGGATGATCTTTCCGTCTTTACTCTTTCCGAGATATGCTAGACAGCGCCATTTTCCACTAGGGAGTTTTTGAGCTTCAGCCATATTTCAGCACCTTCCTTCTTTTTTCTGCAGATCCCTTAAAGCAGCCCTATAACCTACAATGAAGCCGTGCATATATCCGGTTGACATGCACCTATAGGGATCACCCTGTGTGCGGATAAGAATATCCTGCATTTCACTCATGTAAAGATCATATCTTTCATTTTTTTTGATATAGTTGTCGAACTTCTTGATTGATGTATCTATATTTCTTCTCATATCAACACCTTCCTTTCAATCAAGTTCATCAATGAGCGGCTGCACATTCTGCATCACATCCTGTATGCAGTTCCGAGTATGCACCAAGATATCATAAAGATAATTGGAGCGGTTAAGCAGATCCTTTTTATTGATGGTCATGTCCGTACTGTCCAGATCCCATGTTTCTATGGCAAGGTTCAGTATTGTATCAAGACCGAGCAAGGGGCACGTTACATCATAGACATCCATGTTTTTCTTTACTTCAGCCATTCAGATCACCTACCTTTTCACAATGTTGTGTGCAGAGTGTAATAATATCAATATTGTTACTGATGATATCTAATCGTTCCACAATGTCAGCGATAGAGTCTAGAACATGATCAGATATTTGTTCTTCTGCTATTGCGCGTTCCTCTGGGGTTTCGTTAATGTTACAATACTTGACGTGTAACATCATATTCCCTAAACCGGAAAGAGACTCGTGCTGATCAAGCAAGAGAGAGTTTTGTTCGTGGAGCTTGTCCATAAGCTCAAACAGGTTAAGCTTTTGGATATCTTTGTGTACTAGTCGGGTGACTTTTGATCTTCCTATCATTTTGTATTACCTTCCTTTCAAAATCATACTTGTTTATAGTTTTATGATCCCGTGATCACCGGCACGGGCACCTATGGGTCAATCAAGTGCATCACCTTCTTTCAAAATCTCAATATCGTATATCTTGCGATATTGGATAACTTCTTTTTCTTCTCTATCATCCATATAGGCAATTACATCACAGGGATGGATTTTTGCTTTATATAGATAATTGGCATGACG
>JAILPG010000184.1 GCA_024699595.1 Lachnospiraceae bacterium
CTGCCATCAAGCCCGCAGCCCACATGAACTACGAGTGCATCCTTATGCTCCTTAAGCATGGTATCCGCCCAGTCATCAAATATCCTTGCCCGCATTGCCATGTTATAACACAGCCATTTTGACTTTGATTTTCTTCCAAGCTGGAATCCCTGACTTTCCCAGATCTTCTCAGCCATCTTATCCTTCAAGATCATATTCTGTTTGCTTACCCATGCCTTCCCGTAAAGGGGGATATACAGGGTTTTATTCACTTCATCCATTTTTCATCCTTTTTGAAACGAGGGGACGGTTCCCCGTTTCATCAGCAGCCAAACAAAGCTGCAGTTTTTTTCATCCTGTCTGCTATCTGTACTCCAAAAGGGCATCTGCTCTCGCATCCCCTGCATCCTATACACTCGGATGCAGTATGCCCCAATGCTTTATAGTGCTCCGTTACGCTCTGTGGAACTTCATCCTGTGTGATCGCAAGATCGTAAAATTTATTGACCATCGCAATATCAATATCAGCGGGACAGGGCTTGCAGTGACCGCAGTAGGTACACTGCCCCATG
Source organism: Lachnospiraceae bacterium (assembly GCA_024699595.1). The sequence goes on from JAILPG010000184.1 coordinate 552, forward strand.
TAGGAATGAAGGGGGGCCGTTGCTATAACAGACGCATAATCCTTTTCATCATCCGAGGAGGCCTCATACGATACTGCCTCATCGATCTGTAACTTCGTATCATAACCGCACAGTATGGATGAGACGCCGGGCCTTGTAAGCGCATAATGAATGAGCTGCACAGGTGTAAATGCAACCCCGAAGGGTGATCTTTCCTTATCAAGAAGCGCACCGCCAAAGAAACCCTTCATTACGGTAAGTCCTACATTTTTCTCTTCACACATCCGGTAAAACTCTGCCCTCTCCGGATCGATCCCGGAAAGAGAATCATTGTCATAGCCGCCAAACATCGATTCCAGATCCTCTGTTGCAGGTCTCATATCAAATGCCGGATTGATGCTGAAAAGGATCATCTCGATAAAACCGGTCTTAACGGCCAGCTTACCAATTACCGGATTATGGGTGCTAAGGCCGATATGACGTATGATCCCTTTTTCATGAAGTTCGCGGACATACCTGATGAAATCTCCGTTCATAGCATTATTCCAGTCTTCCATTGAATCAATATAATGGATCATTCCAAGATCGATATAGTCCGTTTTAAGCCTTGACAGCAGGTCTTCAAAGGCTGGGCGCACATGCTTTAAATCTCTTGTCCTGACATACTGGCCGTTCTGATAAGTTGAGCCTATATGGCCCTGCACATACCATGAATCACGGCAGCCTTCCATAGCCTTACCTATTATATCCCTTGATTTGGGGTCCGGCATCCAGCAGTCAACTATGTTGATCCCCTTTGAAGCAGCGTATTTAAGCAATTCTACGGATTCCGGCTCCTCATGTCTTTCAAGCCATTCTCCTCCAAAACCTATTTCGCTTACCTTTAATCCTGTCTTACCTAATATTCTGTAATTCATCTTTATATTCCTCTTAACCATTCAAACACCCGAACCGAGGAACCGTCCCCCCTGTTTCATTTTACTTAAAGGACAGTCCGTATCCCCTCTCATACAGATACTCATCGCCGTATGTAAGCGTTCCGTCAGGCTGCTCTTCTACCACGGGTATATTTACCGGCAGCTTACCCTCCGGATCGTTAAGGCCGAAAACTGTATCCATTGCAGCCAGAATATTGGCATTTCTTGCCACAAGTCCTGACCCGCTCTCTGTCTTTTCCGTCGGATCGATATTAAGACCCGAGCCAAGATAAGCAAGGACCACTGCATCCGCATCCTTATAAATGGCCGCATCGTAAGGGAGGTTCTCGCTTACAAGAACAAACCTTCCACCCGCCTTATGCGTATCCTCAATGGCGCTCGTCATGGCTATGTACTGTGGACTTTCCTTATCAAGGGCACCCTTGCCAGACGCATAGGAGAAGCCCACGACAACATCCGCTTTAGATATCCGCTCCTTCATTTCATCCGTATAGTGGAGCTTTACATCAGCAGATGAATCATAGTAATACTCTATCGGAACATCGGCATCAGGGGCTATGATACCTTTCTCTTTAAGCTCATTTACCGCATGACCAAGCGTTACGGAATCATTCTGCAGCCGGCCAAGCACCAGGATATTACCGCTGTCTTTGGAGAGGGGAAGTAAGTCAGAATCATTCTTTAAAAGAGTTATCGCATCTCCCGCTATCATCATCTCTGTCTCATGGTGCGGATGCGATCCGACCGTTTCTAAGCTGCTCTTGACTTTCTCTTCGATATCACTGCCTTCCTGTCCGGTCCAGGGCAGGTCGACTATGCCGTATTTTGCCTTAAGCTTAAGGATACGCTTTACGCTCTCATTTATTCTTTTTTCGCTTATATCTCCTGCTTCAACTCTCTTCTCTATCCCGGAAATGTAATCATCATAGAATTCAGCTGTTTCACCGTCTTTAAGATCGGCCGGGAGCAGCAGCATATCCGCGCCTGCATTTATTACCTTTTCGGCAATGTTTACCCGGTATTCGGCCGAATCTTCCTCACCGGGAACCAGTCCTGCCGTCCGTATGGCATCCATTTCCAATGCATCCGTTACGACAACACCATTGAATCCCAGATCCCCACGGAGGATATCCGTCAGTATCTTTTTAGACATGGTGGCGGGATAAATACCCTTGGTTACCCCATCCCCAAATGTTACCTCATCATCAATAAGCGGGTATGTGATATGAGCGGTCATGATCATATCCGCACCGTTCTCTATCGCATTCTTAAACGGAACAAGCTCTGTTTCCATGATCTCTTCGTATGTCTTTTCGACCGACGGGGTACCAATATGACTGTCTGTTTCCGTATCACCGTGTCCGGGAAAATGCTTATATGTCGCGATAATATTGCTTTTCATAAGGCCGTCTGCATATGCCTGTCCAAGCTCTGTAACAACTGCAGGATCATCGGAAAAAGACCGCGTACCTATTACCGGGTTTGCAGGATTATTGTTTACATCGATATCGGGGGCAAAATCAGTA
>JAILPG010000188.1 GCA_024699595.1 Lachnospiraceae bacterium
TTCTGCCTTGCCCTAAGCTCGCCGTTTTCTTCATCTATGAGTATCGTGGCGCCTTCTGAGATATTTCCTTCAAGGATTATCTTAGCGGCCAGGGTCTCAACCGATTTCTGCACATATCTCTTAAGAGGTCTTGCGCCGTATACCGGATCATAGCCCTGTTCCACCACGAATCTCTTTGCCGCATCCGACAGCTCGATCTTTATATCCCTGTCGGAAAGCCTCTTATTTAGGTCATTTATCAGAAGCTCAATGATGTTTTCAATGTTATCCTTTGTAAGCGGCTTAAAGAGGATGGTCTCATCGAGCCTGTTTAAAAACTCCGGACGAAAATGCGCCCTTAGCTCATCCATGACCGCATTCTGCGCCTGCTCGCTTATGTTTCCGGCATCATCGATACCGTCAAGCAGATATTCGGAACCGATATTTGAGGTCATGATAAGGATGGTATTCTTAAAATCCACCGTCCTTCCCTGTGAGTCGGTGATCCTTCCGTCATCGAGCACCTGCAGCAGCACATTAAAGACATCCGGATGTGCTTTTTCTATCTCATCAAAGAGGACAACCGAATAAGGTTTTCTCCTGACCGCTTCGGTCAATTGCCCGCCTTCCTCATATCCGACGTATCCCGGAGGCGCTCCGATAAGCCTTGATACGGAGAATTTCTCCATATATTCGCTCATGTCGATCCTCACCATGTTGTTCTCATCGTCAAACAGGCTTGCAGAAAGCGATTTTGCAAGCTCGGTCTTACCGACACCGGTGGGGCCGAGGAACATGAAGGAACCGATCGGCTTGGAGGGATCCTTTATCCCGGCTTTGCTCCTTATGATCGCCTCTGTTACCCTTGTAACCGCCTCATCCTGTCCGATGACTCTCTTATGAAGCTCCTTGTCAAGCTGCAGGGTCTTTGCCCTCTCGCTCTCGGTAAGCTTTGCTACCGGTATTCCGGTCCACCTGGAGATGATCTTTGCTATCTCCTCATCTGAAACGTTTTCGTGTACAAGGGATAGTCCTCTTTCCTTTATCTTCTCCTCTTCCTCGGCAAGGGTTGCCCTAAGCTTTGGAAGCACGCCGTACTGCAGCTCCCCGACTCTTGAGAGATCCTGGTTTCTGGTGGCTATCTCTATCTCGTTGCCGGTCTTTTCTATTTCTTCCCTGATCTGTGAGAGCTTTTCAATAGCCTTTTTCTCATTCTCCCACTGTAACATCCTGTTATTTTTTTCCTCGGTAAGCTCGGAAAGCTCCTTCGTGAGCGCTTCAAGCCGCTCATGGCTTAATTTGTCATTTTCTTTTTTCAGAGCCTCGACCTCGATCGCCATCTGCGTGGTCCTTCTGTTAAGCTCGTCAAGCTCTGTGGGCATCGAATCAAGCTCTGTCTTTATCAGCGCGCAGGCCTCATCCACCAGGTCTATAGCCTTGTCAGGCAGGAACCTGTCCGATATGTATCTGTGCGAAAGCGTTGCGGCCGATACAAGCGCTGAGTCCGTGATCTTTACATGATGGAAGTTTTCATATCTTTCCTTAAGTCCCCTTAGGATCGAGATAGTATCCTCTACCGTCGGTTCATCAACGCTAACGGGCTGGAAACGTCTCTCCAAAGCCGCATCCTTTTCGATATACTGCCTGTACTCGTCAAGAGTGGTGGCTCCTATGCAGTGAAGCTCACCCCTTGCAAGCATGGGCTTTAACATGTTTCCTGCATCCAGCGCTCCGTCTGTTTTTCCTGCACCAACTATTGTATGCAGCTCATCGATAAAGAGGATGATCTTTCCGTCAGAATTCTTCACATCCTCAAGCACCGCCTTTAATCTTTCCTCAAACTCGCCTCTGTACTTAGCGCCTGCAACAAGCGCTCCCATGTCGAGTGCAAATATCTTTTTATCCTTAAGTCCCTCGGGAACATCACCTCTTACTATCCTCTGCGCCAGTCCCTCCACTACCGCGGTCTTGCCCACACCGGGCTCACCGATAAGGACGGGATTGTTCTTGGTTTTTCTGGATAATATCCTTATTACATTTCTGATCTCGGAATCCCTGCCTATCACGGGATCAAGCTTCTGCTCCCTTGCTCTCTCCACAAGCTCCTGGCCGTATTTTTCAAGAGTGTCATAGGTTGCCTCGGGATTATCGGAGGTCACTCTCTGGTTGCCCCTTACCGTTGACAGAGCCTGCAGAAAACGCTCCCTCGTAATGCCGTATTCCCTGAAAAGCTCTTTTATAGCAGGGTTTGGGTACTTAAGCAGCGATAAGAACAGATGCTCGACGGATACATACTCATCCCCCATCTGCCTGGCCTCATCCTCGGCGCTCATAAGCACCTTGTTAAGATGCTGTCCGAAGAATACCTGGCCGCCCTGGACCTTTACTCTTTTATTAAGCTTGTCTTCGACATTTTTCTTAAAATGCCCGGTATCTATGTCCATCTTCTCGATAAGCTTAAGGATCAGGGAATCCTCGCCTGTTATCAGGGCATAGACAAGATGTTCCTGCTCGATCTCCTGGTTGCCGTATTCATAGGCAAGCTTCTCGCAGTTATTTATGGCTTCTATTGATTTCTGTGTAAATTTGCTTATATTCATTACCCTCACCTCTTTTCCTGGTTATTTCATTGATTTGTTATAACTCTCTTTCCAAATTTTCTTTCCAAATTCCTTCTCTGAATTCTCTCTCTGGATTCTCTCTCTGGATACCCTTTTAAAATCTTTTTTCGCGTGTTTTTCTTCGTTTTTATGGCTAAAATCAAGATTTCGAAGGTTTTAGCCATTATACTTTTTCCCACTCTTATGGCTAAACCGCTTGTTTTTTCCATCTTAGCCATATCGCCTTTTCCGCTTTTATGGCTAAACCGCTTGTTTTTTCCATCTTAGCCATATCGCCTTTCCGGTTTCTTATGGCTAAACCGCGCAGATCTTCCGTTTTAGCCATAAAACAGTCATCTTGCGCCGGCAAAACTGCTTAATTGTGTAATACTCTTCATTACATATGTCATTATATTCACCTTTTGTTAGCCACGTCAAGGGGTGAGTGCTAACGGAATTATAAAAAAAGAATAAACGGCAAAAAAACCGCTTATTCCAAGCCAGCAAAGCCATAATATAAGCCCTAATACAAGCCATAATACAAGCCATAAAAAGGGGCACAGCAAAAAGCCGGTTACCCGGCTTCCCTACAGCCCCTTATAATTTGCAACGACCTGGTTCTTGCCGTTCTGCTTGCCGTGATACATCTTCTCGTCAGCCTCGGCAATGGTCTCATCGATGCTGTAGGCCATTCTGCGGGGCGCAACACCGATCGTCATAGTAACCTTCAGTTCCTTGTTATAGAACTGTATTATGTTTTTCTCCATCGAAGCCCTTATGAGCTCGCATATCTCCGCGGCCTCTTCCTTGCCCATGCCGTCAAACATGATAAGGATCTCCTCACCGCCCCAACGGCATATCGGATTGCCCTCGGGCACGCATTCCCGGACGATCCTTGAAAGCTCCTTGAGTACCAGGTCTCCGGCATCATGGCCGTAGGAATCGTTTATATGCTTGAAATCATCAAGATCGATCATGGCTACCGAGAAAGGTCTCTTGTTTCTGTAAGCATCCTCAAGATATCCCTGCATGCTCCTTCGGTTGAGCATCGAAGTCAGAGGATCTACAGATGCCTCATGGTTGAGCACCGCATTCTTGGCTTCGTACCCTGCCTCCTTCATCTGCAGCTCAAATAAGAACAGTATTAAGAAGAAGAACATGACTGCATAGGTAAGGATGGAATTGATCTGATGCATTATGAAAGCTGTCTTTGCGGGAACAAGATAGAGAGGCTGATGGTAGAATGTATACCATCTGACCGCAATGGATGCGATCGCATCAAAAAGGCCTAATATCGAGGCCACAAGATATCTTTTCCTTCCCCTGTACAGCTCATAACAGATAAAATAGCCATATGGAACCAGGGTGAAGATAAACTGTTCAAATCCGAAATCCCAGCCCACGCAGACGGAAGCCGCTATCGCATGGATGGATATCTCGATATAGTCAAAAAGAAAGAGTGTTAAGAGCTTTTCTTTCTTTACAAGCTTTGCAACCTTGAAATAGCAGAAGGGGCTGATCGCGTTAAAGATGACCATCGGCCATACACGATAGTACAGGAAAAATATACATAAGAGAATGTGAATAACGCCGACGAGATTGTTCATCAGCGAAAATTTTTTGTCATTAATGAGGCCTATTATCTTTTTAAGGGTAATACGTCTGCATTTCATTGCAAGCTATCCTGTCACGCACCTTCTTATTGCAGGCTGCCCTGCTCTTTGATTTTGTCACATTAATCGTTATATGTGACATAAGTCGTAAAATCTTAATCATTATACAACATTTTTCCGTAAATGAAAAGACCCTCATGCATTTTTCTTAAGATCAGGCATTTTTCTTAAGATTATCACAGAACAAAAAGGAAGCCTTCAGCTTTAGAGACTTCCTTTTTGTGGCAGAAACTCTTTTCAGAGCATCCTCTTAAAACCCCATCCGGCCTGGTTTGCCGGATCATCCGGCCGGGCTTTAGGCGAATCATCCAAACAGATGCTTCCATCTCTCGATCTTTTCGGGTTCTATCACAGTGTTCTCCTGCGAATCAGCAGTGATGACAAACATATTGGTGCCGTCTGACGGAATAAAGCCGTCTATTGCGGGTTTTCCTTCCTTCAAAAATCCGGTCATGAGCTCATTCATCTTCTTTGCAAGCGCATGATCCTCAGGCTTCCACCATTCCTTTCTGTGATCCGAAAGATGATCATTGAAATAAGGCACCTCGCTTGAATGAAATGCTCCGAACATTTCCTGATCCGGACCCGGCATCACATGCTTAAAGACATATATATAGGTCTCGCCTTTACCAACCTTATTTCGCGTACCCGCATATTCTAACAGTCCGTAATACATGATATCCGTTGATATGGCGACTGCACTCTGTACAAACGGTGCATCCTCTTTATGATATTCTTCGATGATCTCATCACAGGTCTCAGGATAGAACCGGCTTATCGTGTTTCTGAACTCATCCATATTCTGGGCGCCCCTAAGCGGCAAAAACAGCGGCACCATAAGGTAGTCTCCCGCTACCATTCCCATCATCACGGTGATATCCGGATTGACGCCCTTTATTATCTCGTTTCTGAACAGATCATCAACATAGTAATGATCGACCATGGGGCTCTTGATATAGGTGTGTTTGCAGAACTCTTCTGCAGGCATTTCACGAAGCTTTTCAAGCGATCCGTCACCTGCCTCATATAAGGGTCTTCCCTGTTCATATGCTCCCTCCTTTGTAACCCAGGGAAGCGAATATATAATAGGGAAATTATTTAGACCCATGGATATGACTTTATTAAAATACGGCGCCATTCTCTTGCTTATCTGGAAAAGATTGACCTCGGAAGCTCCTGAGCTCTGTCCCCATATGGTCACATTTTTCGGGTCTCCTCCGAACTTTTCTATATTGTCACGGATCCAGATAAGTGCAGCCTCGGCATCGGAGAGCATATAGTTTCCGGATATGGATTCCTCTGATTCCGATGAAAGCTTCTCATTTGCAAACCATGCAAAGGCACCCTCTCTGTGAGTAAACGTCACGTAGATGACTCCCTTTTTTGCATAAGGGACACCGTTATAGATCTCACAGGAAGAACCGCCCGATACAAATCCTCCTCCGTAAAAATACAGAACAACGGGCATGTCTTTTTTGTTTTCATTGGTCCACAGATTGAGCGTCAGGCAGTCTTCGCTGTAGTTGCGGTTCTGAATGACAAACTCTGTTGTCCATATCCTCGAGGATATCTCATCAAGCTTATTCTGATAGCAACTCGGGCCAAACTCAGTGCAGTCCCTTACTCCATCCCTGTGTGCGTACGGCTCTGCTCTCTTCCAGCGTTTTTCTCCCACGGGAGGCTCAGCGTAGGGCACTCCCTTAAAGCACATTATCCCTTCTTCTTCGTAAAATCCCCGGATCTGTCCGGAAGTTGTATCAATGACCTTTGTGTATTCCATCTCTTTTTCCTCACCTTTGTTCCATCATCTCCGGATCGAGCATATCCTTGCACAGATGTCCGAGATCCACGATCTCTGCATCAAATCCGTGTTTCTCAAGTACGCGCTGCAAGCTCCTTACCTCATCATCCCTGTCATGGCGCTGCGAGTAGGAGATCGTCATCACATCCCCGAAGGTGTTTATGAGTATCACATAAACGCTTGCATGCGCTACGGTGGCGATGCTCTCAAGCATGGCATCTATCTGCTCGCCGAAGGTTACCTTTCCCGCATAGGAAATACCCATTGTAAACGGAAGCTTCGGCATCTGAACGGTCTTTACCTGTCCTGAGCCTGCCTGCACCGTCTCAGGCTGCGTCCGGCCGCTTTCATATTCAGCCCTTGCTTTTTCGATGCTCTTATCGGTGGCAGCAACCTTATCCGCGATAATCCTTGAAAAGCTTTCTTTCGTGAGCATCTTATCCATCTCCTGCTTAAGAAGCAGACATCTCTCCTGCAGGCTCTTTTTTCTGTCGGGGGCATCCTGGACCATCAGCACGCCATCCGAGAAATTGACAAGTGTGTTGCTGTTAAAGAAACGGCGCATGCTTACAGGCATCATGCTGACAAAGGATTCATCCTTCATGTCGTAGAGCTCATCCATCGCATCCGCAAACAGCGTCATCAAAAGCGGTGCCACGGAGACCCCGTATTCCTTTGTTTTCTTTAAGAACTCCGACAGCGGAAGCTTTATCAGAAATTCATGATTATAATTGATATCGTCGGAAAACTTCTCCCCGGGGATCTGGAATACCTCGCCTCCTACGGGTACAGTCGCCTTCTGAGCAGAAGGGTCCGCATACTTTCTGTAGGGATCGAAGATATCATCGAAATCTTCCTTCTTATGATCCTCAGGCGATGTGCGGACATTGACGGGAAGTAAACCGTCATCCATGCTGATACCCTTATTTTTCATGTAAAAATAAAGCATGGTCCCAATAAAAGCCTCTGAGCCCGCAACATCCGTAAGGCCATGAAACGTATGAAGCGTAAGATCCTTATCCTTATAGGAAAAATAGAACATATAGCCGTTTGTTTCATCACAGCCGTAAGTTCTTGCCTCTCCGTCCTCAGGGATAAATGCTACCGGATCCGTGTTTTCTTCTGCTGTAAAAACTCCGTCCTTTATGACCGGTTGTATGGCAAACTCCGGATAGCACCGTATCGCCTGATCTGCAGACTCTTTCATGAGATCAAGGTCAAATGCCTCCTTAAATCTCATCGGATACGTGATGTTAAATGTTTTGTTATATCTTCCTCCGTAATAGAAAACCTCGTTGGAAGCTCCAAGTTTTACCATTTTGTGTCTCCTTTAAAGAACCTCGGGAATCCGTATTCGACCATATGCTGCGGAAGGACTCCGTCGGGAAGCACATCCCACTTAAACATTCTCATATCCCTGTGTAAGAAGAAGCTCTCAGGTTCGCAGATATAAGCTTTGACTTTTATGTTTTCGTCATCTGCCTTATCCCTTAAGCTTTCCGTGATCAATGCGGACAGCTCCTTGCCGGCTTCCTCTGCCTTATCGAGGTCCTCATCGCTCTCAGGCTCCACTACCAGTGTGTATTTACCGTAATTATCCTCTTCTATCAGTGAAAAATCGCAGAAGTTTACATCAAAGACCTTCTCCGCAGAACATACTGCCTCATATACATCCTCCTCCCTGAGTCCTTTCATCACAGACTCATCATGGGGCACGGGACAGATTTTCTTTACGACAAGCTCATTTTCATCTTTTTGAAGAAGACGTACGTACATATTGGTCTTATATCTGTACAGACCGGTATCCGTTGTTACAATGATCCTGTAATCCTCACCTTCCTCTGCCTCATACGCAAAGCACGGATCACCGCCGTATACAGGCATGAATTCATAGAATCCGGCAGAGGGATCGAGCTTATAACAGCCCGCCTCATTCTCTGCAACACCGTACATGCAGCACTCATCAGCAAGGATACCGTGGTGATGCTTTACTCCCTTTAAGTACCTGAGTGATTTATCCAGATAGATCTTATAGCTTCCGGTACCGTCAGCTATAACAAGCGACAGCTCAGGCCACAGATCCTTAAGCGTCAGATCGTCACCTTTCTCTTCAAATATCTTAAGAAGCTCATCCGCACGCTCCGGAGACGGCGTCATCCGTGAGCTTATCTTCTGTGCAAGCTTCTCAGAGATACCGAACGAATTGACGAAGCTTCCGTTTCTTATATCCTCGCACAGCTGTTTGAAATCCCTCTTAAGAAGCCTTATTCCCGAATAGAGTACCCATGCGTTCGGGGCAAAGATGGTCTCAAGCTTCTTATCTCTCAGGGCAAACAGGAATCTCACATACTCAAAGTTGTTGAGCTCATTGGGGAAGAGTATCTCCATCGGCGTCACGATCGATGCCTTGGATCCGGTCTTCTGCATCAGTCTGCTCAAGAATTCGGTCTGTATCAGTCCCGTCAGAGTATTGGCATACTTGGTATCCATATTCTTCATTGTCGGATTGTGCGGAAGACTCTCAAACATCGGGAAAAGCCTGGTCTCTCCTATAAGAGCTTCAAATCCTTTAACATAACGCTTTAAGCTTCTGTCCGTAACGGGAAGACGTTTCTTCACTCCCAGATTGCTGAAAAATACGGCAAAGGAGGTTATTTCATCACTGGTAAAAATATTCTCCTCGGCGATATGGACTATGAGCTCTACCATCGGCTGATATACGTCGTAATTGGAGATCGGAAGCGATTCCCTGTAATCCTCCAACATATATATGTGGTCGAAATGGTAATGCTTTCCGTAATCGGTGTTCATTCCGCGGGAAAGTATCCTCTTTAAGGTATCCGTCTGATGATCGTCAAAGGTCTGAGGTGCAAATACAGTGCCCTTATAGATGTAGTGCATCTGCTCCACCTCTTTGCCAAGCAGCACAAGCTGCGGAAGGGTGTTCATGGCCTCGGCTTTGGCCACGGGATACAGCTTTGACGGGATTATCGGTTTTACTTCCCTTACGTAGTCACCAAGGACCTCCTTGACCCTTGCGATCGTTTCCGGCTTGATGTCCTTACTGTTATTGATAAAAAGAGCCATAAACAGGAGCAGCTCGGCTATCGCCGCATTCATGTTGATCCCGTACTCTTTTCCCCGCTCAAAGAACTTTGCAAAACCCTCGGCAAAGTTTATCATACGCTCATCATCAAGCACCAGGGTCTGTGCCAGAGAACCCGAATTGATGTAATAGACATAGCCTATAAACTGGGGCGTCAGGCAGATCCTGTCAGCAAGCTGATAGGCCTTTAAGGTGAAGTCTCCGTCCTCTCCGAAGGGTATCTCCTCCCTGAACCTTATGTCATTTTTGTTAAGGAATTCCCTTCTGTAGATCTTATGTGTACAGAGTCCCCAGAGGCCTACGAAAAAGTTTTCGCTGTCCCAGGTATCCTTGTTGACTATGATGGTCTCCTGTGTCTGATCCCAGTTAACCAGATCGTTTAGGACGATATCGCTGGCCTGCTCAAGCTCCACCTGCCTTCTGAACTGGCAGATATCAGCATTTGTTTCCTTCATGTAATTCAGTACTTTTGCAAAGCACTGCGGCGTATAACGGTCGTCAGCATCAAGCAGTCCCACATAATCCGCCGTTGCCAGATCGAGTCCGTGGTTACGCGGGCTTGAAGGCGAATGAACATCATTATGAAGGATACTTACCTTTATGTTGTCGTATCCGGACAGAAACGCCTTAAGTGCACTCTCATGCTCCTCATCGCAGTTATGCAGCACCACGATCCACTCAACGTTTTCAAATCCGATGGTCTGCTCCTTCATGGATGCGACACATTCCTTGAATATTTCCGGGTCAGTATTATGTGCAGGTGTTACCACCGAAATGGCATATTTCTTCATGTGCTTCTACACCTCCCTGAGTATTGATTGCTCCTGTCTTTGCTCCTGTTTTGCTGTTCAGTCTTTTTTACCCTGTCCCCACGAATCAGGGTTATCAAAGAGCCCGTTTATATCGACTCCTGTCTGGTTGTTTTCATGCATCCTGTAGAAGAGGTACTCCGCAAAGCCTTTGTTTTCCTTAAACAGCTCGCCAAACACAGCATACATGGCGTCGTTTTTCTTGATCTCTGACGCAGTGCATTCTTCAAATGCAGGGATCAGGTAATATGTATCGATACTGTCGCAGGTATTATAGATGACCTGTATCCTCTCCTCGGGATTTTCCTTAAAGTATTCCTGCTCATCAAGAAAAGCAGTCATGCAGTTGCAGGCCGCTATCTGGGCTCTTAAGAGCTTTTCAACATAGGCAAGAGATTTCTTCTGCTTGGAGAGCGACTCCGCGCCCTGCGCCCTGTATATCGTAAAATGTCCCGGGATCATCCTGTAGTCCTTTGCAAAAAACAGGCATTTAAAGCTGAACATGAGGTCCTCGGCCATCGTCAGATGATCAAAGCTTATGCCATGCTCCTTAAGGAACTCTCTTTTGAACAGTTTATTCCAGATCGTATAGCAGAAATGCCACTTCTGCCATTCCTTTATCCTGTCATGGATATCTGCCGGTGCCTTTGCGGGCTTTGAGGTATCACGGTCCTGATCAAGGGTCACGGGCATCATGAACTCATCCGAAAGAGTAAGGAGGTCATCCGGAAGCGTCTCACCCTTTGTGAAAAAGCATCCGGTCGCGCTTACGACATCAGCCCCGTTAACGGCATCATACAGAGTCTTAAGCGCATCTTTTTTTATCACGTCATCGCTGTCAAGGAAGGCGACATATTCGCCCTGTGCCTCAGCTATGCCGCGGTTTCTTGCGGCTCCGACTCCTCCGTTTTTTTCGGATAAGACGATCTTTATGTTCTCATTTCCCGAAAACTCCTTCTTAAGGACAGAAACCGTATTATCCGTACTCTTGTCATCCACAACGATGATCTCTATGTTGTCAAGTGTCTGCAACAGAACGGATCTTACCGCATAACAGACATACTTTTCCGCATTGTATGCGGGTATGACCACAGAAACCTTATAATCCATCTTTTCCTCGCTTTCTGCTCATCCGCAATGTGCTCTGAGTTAACACTGATCACATCATCATTCCTTCAGTGCGCCATTATCGTAGAGGATCTTAGTCTTCAGTACCGCATCGCATACCGTCTCGTAAAATTCCTGCGATTCGGTGTTCTTCACCTCGTAAAAATACTCAAGCATGTTCGGTATGCTCGTCTGTTTAAGGACATGCTGCCAGAGCACGAACTCCTTCATGCGGTATACCGACTTTTCGCTGGTCTTAACCTTATCCGGTGCAAATTTTTCAACGAATGATAAGATATGATCCGCACATACATGAACATCGTTCATTGAACGGCGGAATTTGTTAAGATCGGGAGCCTCTTTGTTTTCCTTTCCAACCGAGCTCATTCCCGTATCAAGCTGGTAGTGATAAAGCCCGTCCTCGATCACGTCCACCTTTTTTGCAAAGGTAAAGAGAACATGGGAAAAATAAACATCCTCGCCCATATTGCAGTAAAAAGGTTCGGTATTTGCCACAAGAGCATCCGTCACCGACCTTCGGTAGGCATTTTTCCATACATTGGGCATTATGGTCCCGTCATGTATTCCTTCTATGACATCGTCACAGGGCTTTGGAACATCAAGTCTGCCTTCAGGCTCGTAGTAAGCCCCGAAACGGATGATATCCGCATCTGAGGATTCAAGCTTTTTATCAAGGATCGAAAGAGTGTTGTCAGATATGTAATCATCGCTGTCAAGAAACAGTATGACCTCACCCTTGGCATTCTCCATCCCCGTATATCTTGCCTTTATCAGGGAACCGTTCTTATCGTGCTTTATTACGCGGTAATGCTTATCTGCTGCCGCAAGTTCATTAAGCATCTCATATGAAGCATCCGTGGACCCGTCATCCACAAAGATGACCTCGTAATCATCAAAGTCCTGGCTCTTAAGCGACTCTATGCAGCGGTCCATCTTTCCTACCTGATTATATACAGGCACCAGTATGCTGAAACGGCATGTGTCTCCCATTATGCCTTACCTCCTTTTACTTCAGGATGATTCTTGTAATAATCTGCTCTCAGAGGAATGAAATCCATGCAGACACGTTCTGTGAAGTCTTCGTTTTCTTCCGTATTCAATATCTCCATATAGTGGATGAACTTAGACCACGAGGTCTCAAGGCCTCCGTACTGGTATATCGTTCCGTATAAAAGATCCGTCCGTAAGTCCTTTAAATACCCGACATATTCGGGCTTTTTATCCTGTAAGAACTCAATGATCGAATTGATGCTGAAATCGATATGCGATACCTGTCTCTTAAGCTTTTCTTCCGAAAGATTTGCGGTACCGTTGCTCATGCCCTCTCCGACATTGTAATGATAAAGCGGCCTGTCGGTAAACCGATAGCTTTTTGCCAGATAATGGAGTATCACGGCTATGTAAAGGTCCTCTGCCATGTTGCAGTATCCGTCCTTTATATAGGGCACTGCCTTTTTGCAGATATCCATGTTGAAGGCAAAGTACATGAGGCTCGGCTTGGTGTCATTCGTAAGGATCGCCTTCAGATAATCATCTCTGTGAGGCGGAAGATGTACCTCTCCCTTAGGCTCATAGGTTATGCCGTAGCCCAGGACATCAACAGGCTCTCTTTCAAGCTCCCCCTTTAAAAATCCGATCGTTTCCTTATCAAGGTAATCATCGATATCCACGAAAATGAGATATTTTCCGCATGCAGCACTCAGTCCGTCTTTTCTTGCGGCAAGGACCGAGCCGTTTTTCTCATGTACGACCACCTTAAATCTGTCATCGCCTTTTACGGCTTCCATAAGCACCTTAAGCGAATCATCGGTGCTGCCGTCATCTACTACTATCACCTCAAGATCATCACAGGTCTGGGCTTTTATGGACTCAATAAAGGTCCCTATCTTGTCCGGCTGATTAAAAAGAGGTGTGACTATACTTATATAAGGCTGCATATTTTTCCTCCTGCTGTCGTAAAAGGCTTTCAGAGAAAGCCCTTTACGTTTACAAATGTGTACTGTTTATTGTACAGCTTTATCTGCGATCTCCGTCATCTTGTCAAGGATCTCCTGTGCTTTTTCCTTGGAGATGAACTCAGGATCATAGTTTAATACACAGGCTGCTGCCGTGGTACCGACGATCAGGCACATCATGTCGATCTGCGGGTTGGTCATCTTTGCACGGTCATCCATCTGCGCATTTTCTGCAAACAGCGATTCAAGTGAGAAGTCATCATTCTCCTCTATATATGCCATGCAGTTGTAGCTTATGTTCGGATATGTGTAATCCTTCTTCTCGAGTATCCTGTAGGACAGATCATCCTGAGGCACTCCCTTTTCAAAGGCGCTTACGATATCATCTGCTATATGCTCATAGAAGCGCTCATCCTTCTTAACGGGGATAAGGATACGTGTAGGGAAGAATCCCATCGTATGGAAGTAACGTGCATCGTTTCTTCCTCCGAATATATTGGCAAATACTGCCGCATCCTTGCCCATCACCTCAAGATACGCCTGAGTGAACAGACCGAATACATAATCTGCTGTCTGTACCTTGTACTTGTCTGCTACCGGCCTGATCTTTGCAAGAGGTACTCCGCCGTGAAGGCTTTCTGCAGCCTGAGCATATGAGGGAGCATCCTTCTTTGCATCGGGGAAGGCTTCATAAAGAGCCTGCTGCTTCTTATCGGCTGCCGCTTCATTTTCACCTGCGGATTCTGCCACATCCATAGTGTAATCGTAATAGTCCATTCTCTCTCTTGGTACAAAGGTCCTGTCCTTAAGAGCTGTGCGGAAATAATCTATCAGTTTTTCCACATATACATGATCCATGAGCACGTGCTGGATATGCATGAGCAGCGTCACCTTTTCACCCTGATAGAACTTAAGGTCAAAGAGTCTGTCAGCCGTCTCAAGATCATAAGGAACGCAGAAGCTCTTTATATCTTCCTCTGTCGGCTCGCCTTTTACGATCTCGAAATCCTTTGCTTTGAGGAACTTTCCGTTACCCGGGATCTGATACCATTCATCCCCTTCCTTTCTGAAGGTGGTATAGATATAAGGGAATGCGTTGAGTACACGTACAACAGCCTCGCGAACCTCTGCCGCATCGTTATATTTTTCATTGAATACCAGACGCCTGTACATATCGGCAACGGGATTCTTTGCAGTGAACTGGTAAAGCTGCGGTGTTAACGGATATTTATCACGTCGCACTGCCTTCTGAACATCAAGTCCCTCTGCATTGCGGATGATATCGGCAAGTGATCTTACCGTGGCGCCTCCTGCCATAAGATCGGTAAGACGCAGCTCCACATGTGAATTGTCAAGGATCGTTGATGCAAGCTCGATATAGGTAAGTGATGTGAATCCGACCTCATCAAGAGGAGTCGTTACTCCGAACTCATCAAACTCAACTATCCTCATACATTCAGCTAAAAGACCTCTCTCAAGCTCATCCTTGGGAGGAACGATCTCAAGATCCTGGATCTCTATAGCGGGAAGCAGCTTGTAATCGATCTTTCCGTTCTGGTTGAGAGTAAACTGCTCAAGATACATAAAGAAATCGGGGATCATGTACTGGGGAAGCTCATAGGCAAGATGCTTTCTGAGTGCTGCCTCATCGGCCTCACCGTCACCTGTGTAATATGCTACAAGATGCTCGGTATTGTGGATCACGTTTACCTTAACTACGGCCTTCTCGATCCTTATATCCGGGAAGCTCTGGATGATCTTTTCGATCTCACCGGGCTCCATACGCAGTCCTCTTAACTTGATCTGCTGGTCCATCCTGCCGACTATCCTGTAACCGCCGGCCTCACGGATAACATAGTCTCCGGTCCTGAAATACTCGGTACCTGCTATCATGAGCTTCTTTGCTGCAGTCTCTTCGGGGAGATTTAAATATCCTGCCATTATATTGTCGCCGGATAACAGAAGCTCACCCTGTTCTCCGTCCTTGGTCTCATTGTCACTGTCATCTACTACCATTAACTTCCAGCCGTGTCCTGCTTTACCCAGGGAAGCGGCAGTCTCAACCTCTGCTACGATAACGGGTCCGTTTGCCTCAGTCTGTGAATAACCGTTTAAGATATGACAGTCGGGAGCTACCCTGTGAACGTCCTCGGGCATTCCGTCAGGCACTCTCTCTCCGCCTATTACAAGGATATGAGCATTGCTGAAGGCCTCGGCATAAACGGGGATATCCAGATACTGCATGATCCTGGAAGGAGTACCGGATACAACGTCTACATTGTATTCCTTTATAAGCTCAGCCATGAGCATCGGGCTGCGGCTGTGCTCAAGATCGGCCATGATATAGGTACATCCGTTTGAAAGGCAGAAGCAGTACTCCATATAGAAGAATGCAAAGGTTGCGGTCGTTACTCCGAGGAAAACATGACCGTACTTCTTGGTATTATATGCAAGAAGGTTATCCTCATAGGGAAGACCCGTAGTTACATAACCCTGATGGCGCATCAGAACACCCTTCGGATTTCCCGTGGATCCCGAAGTATACAGAAGCATACAGGGATCTGCGCCTGTGATGAGGGTTTCGGGTTCCGAATCATCCTCTTCCTTCATAAGCTCATAGAAAGATACTCTTCCGTCATCTCCCGGTGCATCTATCCACATAACAGGCTTACAGTCAGCTTTTATCTTATTTATCCTTCCTTCCGGATAATCCAGGTTTACGGGAACGATAACTGCTCCCGATTTCATGATACCGAACATTGATACGAAGGTTGTAGAATCTTTCGGAAGAGATACCATGACAAAGTCTCCGGGCTTAACGCCTTTTTTCTTAAGTGCGTTTGCAAAACGGTTGCTTGCCTTGTTGAGCTCCGCATAAGTATAGACGGCATCGGCTCCTATAACCGCTATCTTGTCAGGGATTTCCTCAGCATGTTTTTTAAGCATGTCTGAATAAAGTTTGATTTCCATTTTTAATCCTCCTTGTGATCTTTATTCTTGTTTTTATACGAACTGTTTTGTATTAAGGCAATAAATATTTAATGCTCCGATCATACCTCGAACTGAGATCTGTAAAGTTCCCCATACAGCCCTCCTTTCTCAAGGAGCTCGGTATGGGTTCCGGTCTCTACGATATCGCCGTCGCATAAGACGAATATGAGATCCGCATTCTGTATGGTGGAAAGCCTGTGTGCGATCACGAAGCTTGTCCTTCCCTCGGAAAGCGTATCAAGTGCCTTCTGAATAAGTATCTCCGTTCGTGTGTCAACCGATGAGGTCGCCTCATCAAGGATCAGGATATCGGGATCCCTAAGCATCGTCCTTGCGATCGTAATGAGCTGCTTCTGTCCGGCCGATACATTGCTTGCCTCGTTAAGCACCGTATCGATCCCGTCGGGAAGAGTCCGCACAAGATACGAAAGTCCGCATTTTTCCACTACATCCATGATCTTATCTTCGGTAACATCCGTGGCACCGCAGGTTATATTATCTCTTATGGAACCTGAAAACAGGAAGGTCTCCTGAAGCACCATTCCCAAGATCTCATGAAGAGCCTTTCTTTCCATATCCTTTACGGACACTCCGTCGATCTTTATGTCTCCGCTGTCAGTCTCGTAAAAACGCATAAGGAGATTTACAAGGGTTGACTTTCCGGCACCTGTGGGACCTACTATCGCCACCTTCTGTCCCGGCTTTACCGTAGCGGAAAAGCCGTGGATGATCTCTTTTTCCTTAACATATCCAAACCTTACGTTGTCGAATATGACCTCACCCTTTACAGATGCAGGCTTGATCTTTCCTTCGTTGATCTCCTCGGGCATATCCAGAGTATCAAATATCCTGTCCGCGCTTACGATGCCCTGTGTGATCTGTCCCATAACTCCCGCAAAATATGAAACAGGAGTGGATAAGGTCTTTGAATAAAGTATAAATGCAACTATAACTCCGATAGTAACATTTCCCATTCCCTTAAGCATCATGTATGCGCCGGCAAAACAGATGACAACATAGGTCAGATTGTTTATATAATTCATGAGCGGCGTAAGGATGCCTGTGACGAACTGCGATTTCTGCGCATTTTTGGTCATCGCGTCATTTCGCGCATGAAATACGGAGAGTACATCATCCTCTGCATTGAAGGATTTGATGACCGTATGGCCCGATAAGGCTTCATCAATGGAGAGGTTTATCAGTGCAAGCTCATTCCTCTGCGCACTCTGGACCGGCATGGCCTTAAAGGTTATCAGCATGCTGATAAAGCCGCCCACAAAGATCGACAGAAGAACACACACGGCAAGCCATACGCTGCTTGTAAACATTAGTATAAGTGAACCTGCAAGCAGTACCGCATTTGAGAACAAAGGACCGACCGCTCTTGAAACAGCCATGCAGACATTATCCACATCGGTTCCCATCCTTGATATGAGCTCGCCCGCGGATACGTTGTCAAACTCAGACATCGCCGTTTTGTTGAGCTTGTCGTTAAGGGCCCCTCTGATATCCCTGCTGACAGACTGGCCGATCATCTCCATCCGCCTGGTGAAGAAAAGATTGAACAGAAAATAAAGCAGGACAATAATGCCGCCAATGATACCCTTTGAAACAACTTCTTTTGTGTCTATTCCCGTATCAAGCCCCGCCTCGATGATATCTGCGATCTTTCTGATCCTGTCGGGGATGATAACGTTAAGGACCGAAGCCAGGGTACCTGCGATCATGGCAAGAATGAACATGCCCCTGTAAGGACGCAAGAACAGAAGCGCTCTCTTTATCACCTGTTTACTCTGTAATTTTTTCTCAGATTTATTATCCGATGCCATCTACACTGCCTCCCTTCCTGCTTTCTGGGATTCAGCGATCTCTTTGTATACATCGCAGGACTCAAGGAGCTCTTCGTGAGTTCCCTGGGCTATAAGCCGGCCACGATCCATCACGAGGATCCTGTCCGCATTCTGTATGGTCGATATCCTCTGCCCGACGATGACAATGGTCGCATCGGCAGCGGTTTCCTTAAGCTTTTTGCGAAGCTGCCTGTCAGTCTTAAAATCAAGTGCCGAAAAAGAATCATCGAAAAGATATATCTCGGGATCTCTGCAGACGGCACGCGAGATCGTAAGCCTCTGCTTCTGTCCGCCGGAAAAATTGGTCCCGCCCATTTCCACCTTTTCGTTGTAGCCTGCTTCCTTTTTTCTGATGAACTCATCAGCCTGGCCTGTCTTTGCGGCTTTCTGTATCTCTTCAAGGGTAGCCCTGAATCTGCCGTTTTCACCGTATCCTATATTTTCCTGAATGGTCCCTGCAAACAGAAAAGCCGTCTGCGGAACATAACCGAGCCTGTTTCGCAGATCCTTCTGTCTGTACTTTCGCACATCCATTCCGTCTATCAGTACTTCTCCCTCCGTAACATCATAAAGCCTCGGGATCAGATTCAGTATCGTCGTCTTTCCGGAACCGGTACCGCCGATTATGGCAACCGTTTCTCCTCTTTCTATCTTAAAGGAAATACCGCTTATGGCAGCCTCCTTGGACCCGGGATAGTTAAAGGATACATTTTTAAACTCGATGGAACCGTTCTTCTGTATAGGAGGTGCATCTTCACCACCGTCTTCTATCGTATTCTTTCTGCTTAATACCTCTTTGATCCTCGAAGTGGAATTGAAAAACTTCGGTACCATTAAGATTATCATCATGATGTTTACAAGAGATCCTATAAGCAGCGCTATATAGGATACAAAAGCAGCCATATCCGAATACATGGCGATCTTGTCATTACCTGCGGTCCTTCCGATCATAAAGGCTCCGGATATGTATACCGCAACGGAAAGAGCATATAAAAGAGCACTGATCACAGGTGAAAAAGCAGCCATGATGACACGCACTCTTGTCATGACCTTTGATAATTCATTGTTCACCTTAGCGTATTCTTTTTCCTGTTTTTCCTGATTGTTCACAGACAGGATGACCCTCATCCCGTAGATGTGTTCTCTGGTAAGTGTTGCTATCCTGTCTCTTAACCGGCTTGAGATCTTAACCACCGGTATGGCGGATGCGATTATATAGACAAGCAGGGCGGAAAGGACTACGATAGCCGCAATACCCAAAAACGTCCATTCCTTTCTGGTGCCCGAGATCCTTGCAAATACGGCAACTATCATAAGCGGCGCGCAGATGAGCGGCTGCAAAGACTGGTTTAAGAAAGACTGTACGTCATTTACGTCATTCGTACAGCGTGTTATAAGGGAACCGGTACCAAACTGTGCCATATCGGCAAGGGAAAATCCGACTACCTTCTCAAAAAGGTCCGAGCGGATCTTTGATGCGGCCTCATTTCCGACCACAGCTATCATGTAGCATGATAATACCGCAAGTAAAAATGCGACCGTCGCAAGTATCAGCATAAGGATAACCTGCTTCGAGACATCCTGCATCCCGCTTCCGGGAGTCTGTATGATCGTGGATATATCTGACATGATCAACGGTATGTAGGTTTCCGTGAGGACCTGTCCGAGCAGTACGAGCAGAGCAAGTATTAACAGGAGCCGGTATTTTCCGTTTGTATGTTTAAGGATCAGATACATGTATCAAAACCTCGTGATCAAAATATATTGAGAGGACTTATTTCGTTTACGATGAACTAAGGAAATGCTTTGAAAACGTTTCCCTAAGGCAGGATCTGATCGATCATGGCATTAAAGAACTGTCTGATCTCATCCGTATACTCAGTAAGTCCTAACTCCATGGTGAGCAGATAGATATTTCCGGCGATATGAGCACGGTTT
This sequence comes from Lachnospiraceae bacterium, assembly GCA_024699595.1. Next base: position 19,831 of record JAILPG010000188.1, read on the forward strand.
CTGATATCATTCATGCTTTCCTCACTCTCGCCTTCGTAATAGCGCTCATATACCTTTTCCCTGAGTGTATCGACCATCTCAAGCGTAAGGCCGTAAAGATCCTCTAACATCCCTTTTCGGATCTTTTCCATAAGATCTGCACAGTTCATAAATGCAAATTCAAAGACCGGATCGCCGAGTGCGGCATCTCCTACATCAAACAGAACCGGGTCGGGTCCCATAACCGGTACATTTGTCGGATTGAAATCACCGTGCAGATAATGACATGTGACAGGCTCACTCTCCAGCCAGTCTATGATCTTTTTTGAATGAGCCTCATCAAAACGGATTCCCGAAAGAGCCCTTGCTCTGTCGGCAAAACGCTTTCTTATATCTGGGAAATAACCCTCCGGAAGCTCTATCGAATGGAGCTTTTTCATAAAGGAAACATAATAATCCACAAGCTCCGTAAGATCCTTGTCATCGTGCTCCCTCATGGCCGTAAACATTGCTGCTCCGATGTTATCCGCCGATATCCTTTCATAGATCACCGCCGGACGGCCCTCAACCTCCACAAGCTCTATGGCCTTTGCACATCTTATACCGGCCTCTGAGACCTTGCGGGTTATCTCATATTCATCCCTTATCTTATCGACTGAATAGGAAGGCAGAAAAACCTTCAGCACTTCTTTGTCAGACAGGGCATATACTGTTGCGGATCTTCCGGTCCCGAGTTCTTTTAATCCCTCTCTGGATAATTGTCTTAACTCACTTCCCATATATTTCCTCCAAAATGTTAACGTTTAGGGAAACGCTTATCCCGGTTTCCTTAGTCTTCGTCAGTTCCTCAGTCTTCGTAAATTCCTTAATCTTCGGTAAGCAGCTTCCTATAAAGCCTCTCTTCTTCGGCCGGATCCGCGCTGTCCGCCTTCAGCCTCTGCTCTATGAGGAACGGAAGGTATTTTCTGCATCCCCATTCGTAGATATCTCTGGTGCCTTCTCTGTCAAATACCGAAAATCTGTCGATGATCTTCACATAATCAGGCTCATAGACCGTATTCTGAAGCATCAGGAAACGCTTCATCGTACGCGCCATGGTCTCGGTAAGAGGCACATTTCCGGGATAGTATTCTTTCATAAAAGTAAGCAGATTGTCTCCCGAAGCAGCCACGCTCTTTAAGTTCCTCTCAACCTTCTCGCGCGGGATATCGGCCTTCGTATTGGACATGCCGTCTCCGATCACCATGTAGTGATACAGTATCTTATCAAGTGTTCCGAAGGTCTCGGCACAGGAGAAAAATACTCCCGCATAGAAACTGTCCTCGCCCATATTGCAGTAAAAAGGCTTTATGCATTTTATGGCTTTATCGATGACCCTTCTGTTGTAGGCATTCTTCCATATCCCCGGAGGTATCGAACCCTCAAGGATCGACTTTAACGGATCGTCTGACGCCGGCGGAAAATGCTCACTCCCCTCGGGATCGATCACATATCCGAATCTGAGCACGTCAACCGGATCCTCCTTCATGGACTCAGCTATTGATTCCAAAGCGTCAAAGCTTAAATGATCATCGCTGTCAAGAAAGACTATCAGATCGCCCTTTGCATGCTGCATTGCGGTATAACGGGCACTTTGAAGGGAACGGTTCTCATCATGCTTATAAAGCCTGATACGTGAATCCTCCGAGACAAGCTTTTCAAGCTCTTCACAGGTATTATCTGTAGATCCGTCATCCACAAAGATCGCCTCAAAATCGGTAAATGTCTGTCCCTTCAGTGAGGCTATGCATTCATCCATCTTCCCGGCCATGTTGCAGGCGGGGATCAGTATACTGAAATAAGGTCTGTCACTCATATATTTCTCCTGTTCTTTTGTCACCGGATACACCGGTCAAACAACCTTCATGATATCACATAAAAGTTACTGTTTCAAGCAATCCGGGCACTCTCCGGATGCTCTTAAGGGGCATTCTGAAAAGGACTCCGGGATTGTTTAAGAGAGCGTTTCCTGAATCTTTAAGATGATATCCTTGTCCGTGTCCCAGTCAAATTTCCTTGCAAAGAGCATACCGCAGCTCATAAGCTCGTCATAATCCTCCAGATGCCAGGTATAGGGGCTTAATCCGTCGCTTCTGTTCCAGTCGATCTTTCTCATGATCGACTCCTCGTACTCTCTTCCTGTACCATAAACCTCCCACTTTTTCCCGTACTGCATGTAATAGGTCTGTAAAATGCTCTCATCCGCGGAAAAAGCAAACTTAACTTTCTTTAAAAGTTCCTTTTCGTGGGCAAGGTAATCGAGAGCAAGATCGTGGGTTATGTCACTCCAGTTTGCGCCTCTGCTGAGTCCCGTACGTCTGCCTTTTTTCTTCTGGTATCTTACATATACCTCATCTGCCTTGTACAGATACAGGCAGAGCTTTGACCTTTTATTCCTGACCCTTGCAAGAAGCGGCTGCATGATATGTACATATTTGCAGTTTTCCTTCTCCGATTCTCCGAACACGTCAAAATTGATGAACTGTTTTCCTTTGTTTTTTTCAAAAAAGGCATCAATATCCCCCGCTTTCATAAGCGGCAGGTCAGCACCCGATATCAGGTGATAATAATCAAAATTGCCTTTTACGGCCTCCCTTAAGAGAAACAGCTGGCAGGCCACCTGGGATAAGTCTCCCCAGTAGATCTTTATCTGTTTGTAGCAGTGAAGCGTGCTCTTTTTGCACACCTCAGTAAGACCCGAAAAATCCATATCGGACTTTGCATCTATATGGAGAAAGAATTCATTATTCTCATCATCCAGAAGCGAAAGCAGTACTTTCAACTGTTCTTTGTTTTTATGTGCCATTATAAGATATGCATGTTTCATGTTAACCTCTTATGATCCTTCTGTTTAAATAATCCTCCGCGTTCGGGTTGAAAACGACCCTTATCGGCTTGATCTGGTCCGGTGAACAGCGTATCCTGAATCTTCTTATATCCCTGTACAGAAGCTGGGTCTCAGGCTCCACATAATTAAAGATAACTCCGCTTATATCGCCTGCTTTCTTTGCGGAAGCATATCCGGCGCTTTTCTCCTGCAAGAGCTCTTCAAAAAGAGCCCGTGTCTCTTCATCAGCCGGCAGGATACTCTCCTCTTTCCCGGACGGTTCGGCATAAATGACAAGCTTTCTATCCTCATCGCTTAAAAGGTACGCATAATCCCTGATGGCCGTGCCTGTTTTTTCCATAAGTTCCTTTAAGGCATCGTATATCTCATTATCCGTAAGGATCCCGCTTTTCGTGACTATCCTGTCGCTAAGCCTGCAGTCAAAAGTAAATACCGGAAGCTCACCCTCAAAACGCCTTATTGTTACCACATCATCAAGCCTGTAGCGGTACAGACCCGCAAAGGTCGTAAGCAGCAGTGTATACTGTCTGCCGGGCTCAGTCTCGAAAGCGGATACCGGTGCAGCCTCTTTTTCACCTACCGGGACAAATTCCACAAAGGCATTCTTTGTACTTAACAGATATTCCCCGGTAACGTCTGTTTCCACTCCGATAAGCGCCTCGGAGGATGCATAGAATCCGTTTATATGCTCGATGCCTGCCGCATACTGCTTCATCTGGTCCGTATATATCCTGAAGGTCCCGGTGCCGGCAGCGATGATCCGCTCAAGTTTCGGCCAGATGCGGCTGACCGTCTTTTCGTTAAAGCCGTCTTTAAATATCCCTTCAAGCTCATCCGCCCTCTCCGGATCGGGGGAAAGACTGCCTTCAAGCTTGTAAAGAAGCGGTTTCGGTATCGAATGCTCGTATAAGATCTTCCCCTGCCTTATGGACTGTGTAATCTCCTTATGATGTCTTTCAAGATATCTGAAGGCATCAAGTACCCCCCATGTAAAGGGAGATATTATCTGGTCAACATCTCTTCTTATAAGGGCAAAGAGAAGCCGCACATAAGTGAGGTCGGCCACCTCTCCCGGCTGTAAAAGCGGTCTCGGAGAGGTGAATATCCCGGGATCATCTACGCCTCTTGACACATGTTTGTCAAGATAAGCGGAAAGCACAAGACCCGTGATCGAATTGGAATAAGTATTGTCATTATGTTTCTTTATACGAGGGAGACTCTCAAAGAGCAGAAATGAGACCCTGTTTTTTACAAGTTCAGAAAATGCCGAAACCAGAGGCTTCTGCTGTCTTGCCGTCATGGGTAACCGCTTTATGCTTCCGATGGTACCGGAGGTAATGGCATAAGAGGTTACTGTTTCTTCGGTGAGGATCTCAGATTCACCGATGTTTGTCTGCAGTCTGATAAGGGGAAAATAAATATCGTAATCCGTTACCGGGAATCTGTTCTGAAATCCCTTCACGGTAATAATGTCACT
>JAILPG010000196.1 GCA_024699595.1 Lachnospiraceae bacterium
CCCTTAAAAACACCTGGGCGCTTCTTGACAGATCCATATATACGGGAGACAGATTAAGATCGAATATGAAGGCGCTTACATTTGTAAGTGCTGTTTCGGCTGCGATGGGCTTTATCATGTTGGTCATCAACATCTGCCTGCGCATTCCTGCACTGATCTTTGCTTCTTCATGCTCTTTTTTAGCGGGGCTCGGATGCGGCATCTGTTCCCATGTGTTGAAGAACCGGGAGCTTGCGGTCAAGTTTCCGGTATTCTTCAGTCTGGCCTTCTGCACCGTGTATGCCTTTACGGGGGCTGCCGACGGATCAGCCATTCTCTGGTCAGTGATGATCCCCATCGGAATGAGCTATTTTGTCAGTGTAAAATACGGGATAATGTTTTCGACGTATTACACGATCCTGTACATAATAATCTTTTACACTCCGCTCAAATCCATTTATTCACCGTACTATACCAGAGAGTTCATTGTCCGCTTTCCGCTTATGTATGCGGGGCTGTCTCTTTTTACCGAAATGGCAATGGTACAGTATCACAGGACTGCGCTGTTTGAGATCGATCACGCAAACTGGCTGACAGAAGAGGTAGAAAGACAGACCGCCGTTGTAAAGGAACAGAGCAGAAAGATCTCCCAGATGTCCTTTGAGACCATATATGCGCTTGCAAACGCGATCGATGCAAAGGATCCCTGCACCAAAGATCATTCGTCACGCGTAAGCCGCTACAGCGCAAAGCTTGCTGAGGCGCTTTCCTGGGATAAGGAGCGCATCGAGGATCTTAGATATGCGGCGCTTTTGCATGACATCGGCAAGATCGGCGTGCCGGATTCCATCCTGAGCTGTCCGAGGAAGCTGACCGACATCGAGTTTGAGATAATAGAATCCCACACCACCATGGGACGGGATATGCTCAAGGACAGGATAATGATCAAGATGGCTGATGACATCGCGCTGTCCCATCATGAAAAATATGACGGGACCGGCTATCCGAACGGGCTTATGGGTGAGGAAATATCCGAAGGAGCGAGGATCGTGGCCATCGCGGATGCCTTTGATGCGATGAATTCGGACAGGATCTACAGAAAAGCTTATGACAGGGATTATATCAGAAATGAGCTTATAAACGGCAGAGGAAAGCAGTTTGACCCGCATTTTACGGATGTATTCATGGGGCTTTGGGACAGAGGCCTGCTGGATGAGATCCTTAAGGATAACCGGGTGGAAACTACAGAAAACGACGAAGCCTCCTCCGTTCTTCTGCGTGAGGTCGTGGAAACCTTTGTGACCCAGAATGCAAGGGATGATATAGACATCACGACAGGAATACTTGGCAGAAACGCCGGAGAGACCGCCATAGCCCAGGCGATGAAGGAAGACAGCGGATGCCTCGCTTTCTTTGATGTTGATAATCTCAAGAAGATAAATGATACCCACGGACACGAGGCCGGTGACAGGGTACTGCGCCTCATGGGAGATACCCTTTCCGAAAACAGCAAAGATGCTGTCTGCTGCAGACTCGGCGGAGACGAATTTTTGTTTTTCATGAAGAACGTTTCCGAAAAAGAGGCCGCACAGCGTATTGAAAAGATCTTTGGAGATTTTGAAACGGGCAAGCAGAAGGATGTTGAGATAGTCATAGCATCACTTTCGGCGGGTGTTGTCATGTGTGCTCCCGAGAATACCTACACCGATACCTACAATAAGGCCGACAAGGCCCTGTATCATATTAAGAGCAACGGGAAAAACGGTTACTTTTTCTACAATGAAGAGACCGAAGAATCCGAGGATACCGATCTTGACGTGCGAAAGCTCTTAGACGGCATCAAGACAAGCGGAAGCTACAGCGGAGCGATGAACGTTGAATACAGGGAGTTCACCAAGCTCTACGAGTTTGTATCAAATCTGCGGCAGCGTTTTTCATACCCGTTCAAGCTTATCGTGATAACTCTTGAAACGGTCGGAAATGAGACGGTCAGCGTCGAAGAGTTTGAGCGCTCGATGTTCAATATGGAGCAGTCCATCCGTCAGGCCATAAGGGACGTGGATGTGATGACAAGATACAATAACAGACAGTTCCTGGTCATCATGCTCGGAACTGAAAGCGACGGTGTGAGACTGGCCGTAAACAGGATCTTCCGCGGATATTATACGATCAACGGAGGCAGTGACCTGATGCCGTCGTATTCCTTCTTAGATATGGAGTGATATAGAGATAAAATTTACACATAGTCTGTACCTGCTCTAAAAGAGGTGTGACTTTGGAGATCTGACAGACATGTATGATATAGGAGAACACGTTGTATAAACATAAAGACATAATCAAATTCAGCGAGGTGGATGAGGACAAAAAGCTCGGCATCAAGGGCATCCTAAACTACTTTCAGGATGTTTCGGAGATGCAGTCGGAGTCCCTTGGTACCGGATATTTAAAGCTTGATACGCACAATTACGGATGGATATTGAATTCCTGGCAGATACAGATCAGAAAGCGTCCGCTTCTTGGAGACACGATCTGGTCGGCCACTTCCCCGCACAAGTTCAAGGGGATCGAGGGCGACAGGAACTTCTTTATATTCGGGGAAAACGATGAAGTGCTTGTAAACGCCAACTCGATCTGGTCGTTTTATGACCGTGACAAAAAGACGTTAATGCGGGTGCCTGCCGAGGAGGTCGAGGCCTTTGAGATCTTTGATCCCTATCCTATGGACTATGAGCCGCGAAGGATCAACATCAGAAAGATCGATCCGGACGCCTTTGTATTTGATGATAAGATCCGCGTCCGCTACTCGATGATAGATGTCAATTCCCATGTAAACAATTCGCAGTACGTCATCATCGCAAGCGACCATTTGAGAAGAGATTACAGATACGATCAGGTCCGCGTGGAGTATGCCAAAATGGCTCTTCTTGACGATGAGATCATCATAAAGCATTTTGAGGATGACGAAAGATATATCATAAAGCTTGAAAACACGGATGGCGGGATCTTTGCGATATGCGAATTCAGGGATCTCGGCATACTTGAGGATTGAGAAAGCAAAATTAAAATTATCAACCGGAGGATAAGATCATGAACTATTCAGACAGACTTTTGGATTTTATTGAAAAGGCGGTATCCCCTTTCCATGCTGTAAAGCAGACTGAGGAGGAGCTGAATCAGGCTGGATTTAAAGAGCTTAAGTCAGATGAGAGCTGGAGCCTTGAGAACGGTGGAAAATATTATGTAAACCACCATGGCTCCACTCTTTTTGCTTTTACCCTGGGAAAAAAAGATCCCACAAGCGGAAATCTCAGGATAGCCACAGCACACAGCGATTTTCCCTGCTTAAGGATCAAGACTAATCCCGATATCAAGTCTGATGGCTATGCAAGCCTTAATATCGAGGTATACGGCGGTGCGATCCTTAACACCTGGCTTGACAGGCCGCTCTCCGTCGCGGGCCGTGTTGCCGTAAAGAGCGATGATGTACTGCATCCCGATATGAGACTTATAGATATTCACAGGCCCGTCCTCACGATACCGAATGTTGCGATACACATTAACAGAGATGTAAACAAGGGTTATGAGCTCAACAAACAGAAGGAAATGCTGCCAATGGCAGGAATCCTCCCCTCGGCACTTGCAAAATCACGGGATTGCGGGAAAGCTTGCAGTGACGCAGGCAGTGCATGCGCAGGCGGCATGATCTCCGGATCCGAAGCAGAAGATCAGGGAGCTTTCGGGGCAGAGCTTTCCGACGAGCAGAAGAAGGCGCTTGATAAGGATTATTTCCTGAATTTCCTCGCCCATGAGCTTAAGGTGAAAAAAGAGGATATCCTTGCCTTTGAACTGTGTGCCTATAACTGTGAGAAGGGTTGCTTTGTGGGGATCAATGACGATTTCATCTCGGCCCCGAGGCTTGACAACATGACCTCGGTTGTATCGGATATTGTGGGTATCACGGAGGCTTCAAGGGATACAGGCGTCAACGTGATGGCTATATTCGATCATGAGGAGATAGGCTCAAAGACCAAGCAGGGTGCAGGCTCGATGGCTCTCTCAAATCTCATTGAAAAGATATATTCAGCTCTTTCGGGGCTTTCGGGGCAGGAGCTTTTCAGAAACAGACTTGCTGATGCGCTGCTTCTGTCAGTGGATGTGGGACATGCTTTTCACCCTTATATGAGCGATAAATACGATCCCGTAAACAGATCTCTCTTAAACAGCGGCGTTGTCGTAAAAGAGGCCGCTTCACAGAGTTATGCGACCGATTCGGAAGCCATAGCCGTTATAATGGGAATGCTGAAAAAATTCGGGATACCTTATACTGCATTCGTGAACAGATCCGACGGGACCAGCGGCTCCACACTCGGATCCATCGCATCCTCATACCTTCCGATACTTACGATAGATGTGGGCGTTCCCCTGCTTGCCATGCATTCGGCAAGGGAGCTGATGGGTGCTAAGGACGAGGACGCATTATGCGAGCTCTTGAAGGCATTCTATAGTGTGTGACACAGGGAAAATGCCTGTTACGGCTTATCCGTAAAAATTTAAGCCCCTCCGCTTGTATAAATCAAAGCCCCTCCGCTTGTAATATGTTGGAGGGGTTTTGCTGCAATATACAGGAGGGGTTTTGTTGTTGGCAAAAAAAGGGACGAACACGCCGGTCTACGTTTCGTCCCTATAGTGACTGATTATTCATTTGTTATCTCCTGTGTTTATACTTTAAAATCTATGGTGCCGTGCTCTGTCAGATCTTCGTAGAAGTCGTTTTCGTTCTTGTCATCCCTCTGTTTCGTTTTGGGTTTTATATAAGTAGGGGAGGGAGCCGGTGAATCGTAGCGTATGCCGGAATTCTTATCTGACTCCAGTACTTTCAGTATCTGACCGTATCTGTCTTTGTATACCTGAGGCTCCTTTTTTTCGGCCTTCTTCTGATCTTTGACAGCCTTGTCCATTATGGTGTAGAATCCTGCGATCCCTGTACCCTCACCGGGCGAACCGTCAAGATATCTCTGCAGCGCCGAAGCATCATAGGCGATCACGGGTGGTCCGTTAAGCTGAGTCATTGTATCCATCATGGGCTTTTCCTCCTTTCTTTTGATCTGTTTCTAACTCTTCATGCGGGTCCTCTCTGTCCTGATTATTTGGGTCTTTTCTTTCTTAAATATTTGGATCCTTTACTTCATTTTTCTTCTCTCATTACATATATCGGCATTTTTTCGGGATTTATTACAGGTGTGTCCTGTTTTGGGTGCATTTTTGCGGTGTTTTTGCATGCTTTTATGGCTAAAACGGCGGAAAATCCGGATTTAGGCATAAGATCAGGGCAACGGAAGGCGGCAGAAAAAGAGTTTTAATGACTAAAATGGCAGAAAACCTGAATTTAGGCATAAGATCAGGGCAACGGAAGGCGGCAGAAAAAGAGTTTTTATGGCTAAAATGGCAGAAAATCTGGATTTAGGCATAAAAACAAGAAAATGGAAGGCGGCAGAAAAAGAGTTTTAATGACTAAAATGGCAGAAAACCTGAATTTA
>JAILPG010000213.1 GCA_024699595.1 Lachnospiraceae bacterium
ATCCCGATGATCCCTCGGATACCTGGGATCTTAAGAAGGCTTTCATCGAAAACGCCAATACATCATACCCGATGTTTCACTATATAATTCCGGATATTATCACGATCGTGGAATAAAGTGAACCCTTGTGTGAATGAACCCTTGTGTGAATGAACCCTTGTGTGAATGAACCCTTGTGTGAATGAACCCCCGGGACGGAAGTCAGTGCCCGCTTTCTGAAACGAAAGCTTGGCACTGATTCCGCTCCGGGGGGCTGTTATTCTAGAATCTTACTACAAGGTTGTTGAGCTTCAGGATGCAGGTGTACCTGAATTCGCTTGACAATCCTATGATGATCTTGATGCCCGGATGGTGTACGACGTCGTCTTCCGAGTACAGCGATATCTGTTTTAACGGGTCGAAGATAAGGCAGTCGTCGCGGACGCGCAGGATGTAGTCATCGACCTTTTTTAAGGATCCGCACATCTATGCTGTGATTTCTCTTTTTATCATTTTTAAAACCGTACTCTATGATATTTCCGACCATTTCCTCCACTGCAAGTGACATGTAATATCTGCGGTATGAGTCGCAGCCGTGGGTGTTGCAGAATTTCCAGACTTCCCTTGTGAGGTTCGTGACCTGAACCATCGAGGTGATGCTTACATCCATGCAATCCTCCTTTGGTACATAAAAGGAATCGGGCAGCAGCAGTACTTTGTCAAAGATTCCTCTGCCCGATATTTTTATCCTTTTACTCAGGATAAGGACTACAAAGAAATAGTATATATACATAAGTATCTGAGTCATGGGGAAAGCATACCAGACGGCATCCGCCATGAACCAATGTGACAGGATGCCTGCCGAGAGCATTAAAAATGCGCATTCGGATAAAAATCCGGATATGGATGAGAGCCTGCTCTTTCCGATGCCCTGGAAATAATTGAAATAGATGAGGCTGCGACCGCAGCAGAGGAAGATACAGTTGATAAGAGCCTGTTCATATAGGCAGCGCGGACCGTAAATCCCAGATTGCAGACACCGATGGGTATTCCCTGAGAGACCATGCCGGCCGTTTCCTTCCATGGAAGATTCTTGGGTGAATATTTAAGTATCGCTTCTTTTTTCCTGAAGTGAAGAAGCAGTATGAACAGACATGCATAATAACTGATACTCGTTGCAAGACCCATCTCAAAAGTATCCCCGTGGATCACAAAGGCCACGACCAGATCTAAAACGACATCTGTTGCGGTAAGAACGGCGGATCCGATAAGAGGAAGATTTCTGTCATTGTCTATGGGCAGAAAACTGTTTAAGACGCGTATTATATTCATCGCAGGAAGCCCGAGCGATATTCCGATCAGATATGCACTCGCCTTGGGAAGCAGTGCGGAGGTGTTGCCCGATGCACCAAGGAGAGCGGCGATGGGAGATGCAAAGGGGAGGATAATGAGCATCATAAGGCACCCAAACAGAACAGAGATCGTATCAAGCTATGCAATGTTCATGATAACTGCTTACCGGTCTGAACTGATCACTGTATATCAAACATGAGGGTCAGTATGTTTCTGTCATCTATCCTGTTATAGATCATTTTCTTTGCCTTATTCTGTGCTATGAGTATCCCGAGGTCCGCAGTGGATATATCATCGGCGTCTGAAGCTTCATCTGCTCCGGATACTCCTACGGGTATTCCGTCATGCTTATGTGTTTCCAGAGGATCAAAGGGCACTCCGTCATCCGAAAACGTTATGGAATAGCTGTTTTCCGTTCTTTCACAGGAAAAACTGATGCTGTCTGCCTTGGAATGAGCGACGATGCTTGAGAACATCTCTTCGCAGGCAAGTATTATCTTTTTTGTTGTATCGTTATTTCCGACGGAGAGCATGATCGTCCGCTTTACGGCATTGAAGGATTCCATGTCCGCGGAAAGATTTTTACTGCTCTTTTCGTTGTTTCTGTAAATGAGCGCCGCACAGGTGATATCATCAAACTGCTCGACCCCGGTGGCGAATTCTTTCACGGACTCTATTATGTCACTTACGAGGATATAGGAGCTGTAGTTATTCTCATTGTGTTCATAACTTCTTTTTACCGATCCAAGAAGCTTCTGCTCTCCGTACTGTTTCTTATCCGCATTGACCGCTTCGGTGATACCGTCCGTGTACAACAGCATGCCTTCACCGTCATTTAGCTGTATCTCACCCTCAGAAATATCCGCATCCTCAAACAGACCTAACAGAGTCCCGCTCTCCATCCGGTAAAAAGAGGGCTCCTTCGACAGAAAGACCGGAGGATTGTGCCCCATGTTTGCATAGTTGAGTATACCGGTCTTTATATTAAGCTTTACGGCCATAACCGTTGCAAACATGGTCTCGGGATTGGCAAGACAGACCTCGCGGTTTACAAAGCTTAAGGCGTCTGCGGGAGACAGTCCGGTACGCAGGTTTTCACTGATGGCCGTCCGTACCATGACCATGAACATGGCAGCCGAAACACCCTTTCCCGAGATATCACCTATGACAACGCAGATGTTATCCGGATCCGGGAAAAAAATATCATAGAAATCCCCGCCGACTTCCCTGGCGGGATATCCGTATCCGAAGGCTCCGTACCCGTCGCCTGTCAGACCGTGCTCCATGGGAACGATACCGCACTGGATCTTTCTTGCGATCTCAAGCTGTGTGTTTACCTGTCCTTTTTCCAGGGTCAGCTTTTCTATGTTGCCTACGTATTCGGAGATGTCCTCTGCCATCTTGTCAAAGGATCTCTCGATGTCGGTCATCTCATCCTCAAAAAATGTCTTGCTTACGCCTGATCCCGGATTTTTGTCCCTGTCCTGTACAAATCCGGACATACGACCGGACAGGGATTTGATCGGCCTTATTATCCTTTTTCGTATTAAGAGGAGTGCGATTACAACGGTAAGCGTTGTGATGAACAGTCCCTGCAATACCAGGGCTTTCACGTTGGCATTGAGAATATCAATGATGGAATCTACGTTGTAATCAACACCGATAAGTGCGACAATGCGGTCTTTGGCATCAAGGACAGGGATGATATACATGCA
>JAILPG010000249.1 GCA_024699595.1 Lachnospiraceae bacterium
TTCGAAAGCGGGATGGAACTATCTTATAGATAGATTCGGTATGAACGATCTGTTTGAAGCGGATAAAAAGAGCGGATGGTTTGATTGTGATATTATAGAAGAATTTGCTGAAGCAATAAAATACGAAATGGATAAAGCAGATGATCAATAATATCGGAATATAATGTACATTGGGAATAGAGGAGATCAAAGAGAGGGCTGTCCTGCACAGAGAGGGCGGCCCTTTCTGCGTGCGTTATGGCCAGAAGCGGTCGAGGATGCGCTGCATGTTAGCACGGCCAATAGGGTTGGCGGTGTGAAAGACTATCGGGTAAAACTTCTCGTGCTCGACAAGATAATCAAGCAGACAGATAGCATCACCGCCATCGGGAGCAAACTCGCCCAGATCGTGATCAAGAGAGATAAGCTCTATCGGTTCACCTTTTCTTTCAAAGTCTTCTATTATTCTTATCGCCTCGTTAACGGAATGGACGAGTACATTAAAGCCTTCCGGGCGGGGGCGTACATCATCAACATAAATCTTCATAGTAATCTCCTTTTGTATGCGTATATTATATCGGTTATTGTGAGGAAAAGGAATACTGAGTTTATATATCGGTAGAAATGGAAAAGACTCCCCGGTGTGAGAGGAGCCTCTTCCTAAAAAGGAGTAAAAAAATGGGTGGGAAAATGTCTTAGGTAGATGACGGATCATGCAACAGTTCACGCTTATATTTGTAGTAAGTGTTTCTGCTTATGCCTATAAGCTGTATACATTCGATGTCAGATAGAGAGCCGTTAAAGTCACGGCTGTATTTAAGTATCTTTTCTTTGGCAGGTCCTTTCTTCTTTACAGTCAATTTATTTCCGGGGCGTTGGCCGATCTGTTTGCCGTTAAGCCTTGCGGTTTCGATACCTTCTTTTGTTCGTTGATGCAGATCAAGGACTTCTTTTTCGGCCTGTTCGAAAGCTATACGGATCTGTCGTTCGGCGAGTTTCCGAAAATAATTGTTAAGGCCTTTAAAGATTTCATCTTCATCGGTACCCTGAAGTTCGATCTTATCCCGCATATTTTCAGCGTAGACAGATGTATCAATATAATGTTCCTTAAGGAAGATCAGCTGCACATTTTTCTCATAGAGCTCAAAATATATCTGTACACCTTCGTCTGCGTTTCTGCTCATTCTTGAAACAGAGTCGAAGATTATCGTATCGCCGGCTTTTACCTTGCTATAGAGCTTAAGCCATTCGGGGCGATCCATACGAGTTCCAGTGAATGCTTCCTGTATGATCATGGCGTCTGCGTACGCTGATTTTATGTTACGGATCTGTCTTTCGATTGATTGTTCTTTTCGACTGATACGGCAGTATCCATAGATCATTATTTATTCACCATCCTTTTAATAAGCTTGTTGATAAGTTCTTTGTCTTCAGATGATAATAGCTCCCATTCGTCACATATCATGATTGGTGACATTGAGATTTGTGATTTGTGAAGATAGCTGACTTTCTTATATCTTTCGATTTCTTCTATCATATTGTATTCGGTGGTATCGTATAATACTACCTCGTTTCCGTTGATGGTACCGGTAGAGAACGGCTTATTATCCTGTTCCATGAGCTCAACAATTTCTTCCCATTCGGATTGAGTCATTATTATATCTGCGGAGATTGTTCCATTATAATTTGAAGGAAGTCCCATCTCTTTGTATGTTCGTCTCTCGAGATCGGAGACGAACAGGAAGGACATACCGGTGTTAAGTATCAGCTCGCTTTCGTCATATATCTTCTGAAGTTTTTTACGCATTTATGCTCCTCCTGGAATATCTGTTTTGATGTTCGTTAAAACTGATGTAGCTAAAATTATAGTAAAAGCGTTTGTTGTTATATGGTTTTGATACTTTTGGAAGTAACATAAGATTTCGTACAGCGTTGTTATTATGAGTGTTATTCTTTCTCGTGATCCGAGATGATGGATCTGTAAATCTCATCATCCATGATCGGATATCTCTTTCCGATTGTAACGCCGATGCCTCTTCTGGAGATAATTATGTCTTCAGGCCTCATAGAAAGTACCTGCTCAAGAGGGACAGATGCACGCTCTGCCATTTCCTTACATGTCTTCATATCAGTGCTGCAGAAATACACAACGCTGTCGCAGTTTTCTCTGATCACAGCCGCTTCATAGTCGCCGTAAACAGCATTCAGCTGGGAAAGAGACTGAAGCAAAAGTGAACAGGATATCCCGGCGGCACGAAAGACGCTTATATGGTCAGCAAATTTATCAATTTTAGCTCCGGCGGCAAAGTCGTCGGCTATAATGTGAACGGGAACCAATAATTTCCCGTCATGCCTTTCTGCTTCTTCAAATAACTCCTTGAAAAGATTGGCGTATAGGAGATTCGTCACTCTCTTACAGGGTTCTGACACAGAATTGGTAGTTATGAAAAGCGCAGTCTTTTTTTGACCGAGTGTTTTTATATCGATTAACTTTCTTTTGGCGAATATCGTGTCCCCGTATGAACCGCAAAACCGGGATAAGGCATTATTTAAAATAGAAACAACACAGGAAGCGGTTCTCGATGCCGTACCGGTAAGGGATCTCCAGAGCCTTGGCGCCTGAGAACGGGGGAACTCTACTTCCATGGCTTCGAAATCAGCATCAAGAGAGCAGCGACAATGCCCGTTAGGATACGATATCTCCAGAGATTGATATAAATCCATGAAGTCTTTGAAACCAGATTTATCTCCGTTGATATATCGAGACAAACCCTGTAAGGCCGCAATGGTCCCAGCGGTACAGTCACTCCAGTATCTGTCATCGGTTCCGTCCATAGATCTGCTCGTCCCGCCAACGATGGCAGTTGCGAGAGTTAACATATCATCTTCACTATGCACATTGCTCATCGGGTCATACCCGTAAGGAGATTTATCCGGATGGACGAGGTCCAGATCTATAACCGTATACCCACGGCTCTTAAGAAGAGGCGCATATAAGTCAAACAGCTGGCGTTTAACAATAGGGATTACTAAGCTGCTGTTAAAGGTATGAAGGATCCGGGGGGTGGCGATAGAGAGGCTCTTCCCTGAGCCTGTAGGACCAAGGACCAATTCATTTCCGTTGTTGTTTATACATTTAGCCGGGAAGATAATGTCCTCTCCGAGACAGGTATAGTCAACCCCGACTTCGAAACTGTTATGGGGGAAGCCTTCTTTTTTTTCTTCTTCGTCACAGGTGATAAACCCAATTCTACCCATTTCTATCCTCCTTTCCGGGGAAGGGGAATATTTCCCCACCCCCTTTGTATGTTGTAATTATCAGATCAGATCATAGATTTCTGCTGCTTTTCTGATCAGGTTTTCATTACATTCGATCTCCAGCATATCTGCAATTTCCACCGAAGTCATGCCATGATGGAGGTTTTCGCTAAAGATCATAAAAAAGTTCCAGTAGGAGCGGATAACGCAGGGTTTTCTTTTCTTGAGGAATTCATTTGTCATCAGCTGGATAGTGGTAGAGATAAACCACCTCAAGTATTCATCCTGATCGCCATCCTTAGTCGTCTCATAGAAGTCGAGAGCATCTCTGGCTACAGATGAGCTCACAGCCATCACATTAAGCGAGACAGGCAGCCCATCTATTGTGATATTGGCCAGTTTCTCGTTAATGCCATTTTTCTGAATCTCTTCTTTTGACAGCTGCATGATCTTCTGACTGAGTTCTACTTTTTCTGTAGCAGAAAGATGTTTTGCGGTTGTGTTGGTAGTTTCTGTCTTCATATTTTTTCCTCCTTTTTTGTGTGGGTTTCCGGCCCTTCTATTACTAAAAGAAAACTTTTCGGAAAAAAATAAAGAAAATTGGGAAAAATTGAAAAAAATTTGATTTTTTTTTAACATTCGATGTTTTTTATGTTTTTTCTGGGTCAATCACTTTTTCTATGTGATACCCCGGCCGTATGCCTGGCGGCATAGTACATTGACAGTTGCATAAAAAAGGATCAACCTTTACGATTGAATTGCATCTTGGCGGATGTAACAACCAATCAAAAGGAGGATCCTTTATCATGGATTATATACGAACCGAAGCA
>JAILPG010000280.1 GCA_024699595.1 Lachnospiraceae bacterium
GGGTCAAAAGGTGCAAATCCGAGTTGTGCTTGCACAAACGAGGGTTTGACCTCAGCATAATAATATAGAAAACGGAGGTAATTGTGTATGAGATCAAAAAGATTATGGGCAATTTTGTTGTCGGCCGCAATGATTTTCTCATTTACCGGATGTGACAGTTCGGACGTTGTGGGGATCGATGAGGACATGATCGCCGCATATCTAAGCGGAGCAAAAGAGGATAACGGAAAATCCGCGAAGATATCATCGGAGACCTTCAGTGCGGACAAGCCGCAGAGCCTTGACAGGATATCCCTCATCAAAGACTTTTTTAATGAGGATGATGAGGAGATAAATCCCGAGCTTGAGCCCTACAGTGCCGATGAGGACTACGGAAATATCTACAACTACGAGCAGTTTTATTTCGGCGATGAACAGATGGAGAGGCTTCGTAACGACTATTTCTTCTTAAGCGAATGGGGTCCGAACGAATTTTTCGAGGTATATGAGGATAACAGATACATGTATATCCCGAATTTTGTAACCGTTGATTCCATGATGCATACTTATCATCTGTACTTTGCATATCTGCAGAGATGTACGGAGGAAGAGTATCTCTTTGACTGCCTGTCGGATCTTACGGAGTATATGCTGCTTGAAGCAAGAGACCAGTATACCGACCTTGAAGGTACCGAATGGGAAGAGGCAGCAAAGATCAATCTGTGCTTCTTCAGTGTTGCTGACTGTCTGTTAAACGGGACAGATGAGGTAGATCCGATGGTAACGGATGTCGGCGAGGCTGAGCTTGAGCTCATTATGGGTGAGGCAGGGATCCACGACTCTCCGCTTCTTGGAATAGAGGAGGATTATTCCCAATACAAGCCCAGAGGCTATTATGAAAATGATGAGGATCTTAAGAAATACTTCAGGACCATGATGTGGTACGGCAGAAGGAACTTTACGAGAGAAGATCCCGACGGAAACGATGTCCTTGACAGAAGCGCACTTCTTATGACAATGGCACTTAAGGACGAAGCACTTGAGAACTGGGAGAAGATCTATAAGATCACTTCTTTCTTTACAGGCGATTCGGATGACAGCGGATATTATGAGTACAAGCCGATAATAGATGCAGTCTACGGTGAGGATGCAGGGATCCCCGACATTATCGGGCAAGATGAAAAATATGCAGAATATCACAGACTGACAGGTGAGCTTGAGAGGCCTAAGATCAATTCGGTCGTTCTTTATAAGGCGGATTCTCAGGAAGATAAGGAGAAAAAGTCCACGGGCTACAGGTTCATGGGTCAGAGATTCTCCATAGACGAGGCAATCTTCCAGCAGCTTGTATATGACCGTATATTCGCAAATGATCAAAATGAGGACAGGATGCTTCCGGATGCACTTGATGTTCCGGCTGCTCTCGGAAACGAGACCGCGCTTTCCATCCTTGATGAAATGGGTGCGACCGAATATCAGGGCTATACGGAGAACATGGAGAAGCTTCAGGAAGCACTTGCGGATACAGGTGACGATACCTGGAAGAATTCACTGTATTCGGCATGGTTATATACCCTGAGACCGCTCCTTACACAAAAGGGTGAAGGCTATCCGTCCTTCATGCAGACAGAAGCATGGAATAAAAAGGATCTTCTGACCTTCCTCGGAAGCTATTCGGAGCTTAAGCATGATACCATCCTGTATTCCAAGCAGATGATGGCTGAGCTCGGAGGAGGAGAGATTGACGAATATGATGACAGAGGTTATGTGGAGCCTGAGGTCAAGGTATATGCAAGACTCAATGCCCTCGTAAATGCCACGAAAGAAGGACTGTTATATTACGATGTACTGTCAAAAGAGAGTGAAGAAGACCTTGACATCCTGGCAGACCTTTCACAAAGCCTGCTTGAGATATCCAAGAAGGAGCTCAGGGATGAACTCTTAACTGACGAGGAATATGATCTGATAAGATGTTACGGCGGACAGTTAGAGCATTTCTGGCAGGTTGCCAACAGCAGGGAAGCAGGAAGGGATGAGTTCTCCACCGATGAGTTCCCGGCAGCCATTATAGCCGATGTAGCGACCGATCCGAACGGCTCAGTGCTCGAGGTTGGAACCGGAGATCCGAGAGAGATCTTTGTGCTCGTAGAAGTAGACGGCAAATTAAAGATCGCATCGGGAACCGTATATTCCTTCTATGAATTCCCCTGGCCGATGGATGACCGTCTGACCGATTCCAAGTGGAGACAGATGCTTGGTATCGAGATCGAGGACTGGCAGAATTACGTGGAATACGAAGGCCCCGAGGTAGAGATGCCTTACTGGGCGGATGAGCTTGTGCATCATTATCATTGACCCTTAAGTGAACGCAGCATGACAGATGTCAGAGTAAAGATATTCATGAGAAAAATCAAATACTGGCTGCCGGTAATACCGGCAGCCATATTTGCAATACTCATATATCTGTACCGGGCAAGATATATAATGCCGCTCTGGGCACCGTTTTACGATAAAGAGAGCGATCACCTGATAGTAAATGATATGCAGGAAAAAAACGGTATTGATGAATATCATATAGTCCTTAAGAATAAAAACTTAAGTGTGGAGGATATGTCCCTCTCCAAAACATATGTCTTTGAAAAGGCATACAGGGTTGAGGACTATATAGTCGGCGACATAGACCGTGACGGGAAGGAAGAGCTTATCATACTCTTTATGAAAAGGGGAAGCTATGGCCCTTACAGACCCATGTGGGAGGAAAAGGATGAAAAGACCTGGTCACAGCATATCGGCATTTATGAATTCGGCTTTGGAAACATCTCACCCAGAGGGATAAACGACAGATATATTGCAAAGAAAACTGGCAATAAGGACGGAGATAGCATCGTAAAGTCGAAGTGGGTATCCTCAAAGATCGGCATGGATATAACGGGCATCGCGCTTAATGAGGATAAGACCCTGACTGTCCTTGAAAGAGACGGGAGCGAAAGCAGATGGTACTACGGCGCCTTCGGACTGGTGCGCATGGACCAGTAAGTCTTCACAAACGGGGCCGGATGGTATAAAATAATAGATTATAGCAAATGAAGCCGTTTGTTATGATTTCTGTTTATTAGGCGTTTTGCGTTGAAAGGAGAAAAATATGGCAATACTTGTTACCGGAGGAGCAGGATTTATAGGAAGTCACACCTGTGTTGAGCTGTTAAATGCAGGCTATGAGGTAGTGGTTGTTGATAATCTGTACAATTCTTCAAGGGAATCCTTAAAAAGGGTTGAGGAGATAACGGGAAAGAGTGTTAAGTTCTACGAGGTTGACATTCTTGACAGGGACGGCCTTAATAAGGTCTTTGAGACCGAGGACATAGATTCGGTGATCCATTTTGCAGGCTTAAAGGCTGTAGGTGAATCCGTCAGCAAGCCTCTTGAATATTATTACAATAACGTAACAGGCACCCTTGTGCTTACCGATGTGATGAGAAAGCATGGCGTAAAGAGCATAGTATTCTCATCCTCGGCCACCGTATACGGAGATCCCGCCTTTGTGCCGATCACAGAGGACTGCCCCGTCGGCGGAGTCACGAATCCCTACGGCAGGACCAAGTTCATGATAGAGGAGATCCTTAAGGATTATTATGTGGCAGATAAGGAGTGGAACATAATCCTGCTCAGATATTTTAATCCCATAGGTGCTCATGAGTCGGGAAGGATAGGCGAGGATCCAAAGGGCATTCCCAACAACCTGATGCCTTATGTATCACAGGTTGCCATAGGAAAGCTTAAGACTCTGGGCGTATTCGGAAACGACTATGACACCAAGGACGGTACCGGAGTAAGAGATTATATCCATGTAGTGGATCTTGCAAGAGGCCATGTAAAGGCTCTTGATAAGATAGAGGAAATGAAGAAAAACGGCGCAGATGAGGTTAAGATCTACAATCTCGGAACAGGAAACGGCGTGAGCGTCCTTGATCTTGTGCATGCATTTGAAAAGGTTATCGGAAGAGATCTTCCCTACGAGATAAAGGCAAGGCGCCCGGGCGACATCGCAACCTGCTATGCCGATCCTTCAAAGGCCGAAAGAGAACTTCACTGGAAGGCGGAATACGATATCAACAGGATGTGTGAGGATTCCTGGAGATGGCAGTCTAACAATCCGGAGGGATACGCAAAATAATCATCATATGACGAAGAACCGCGAGGAGGAAAAAAAGTCCAAGGGGCTCATACTTGATGACGGTCATATAGAGGCGATGGAGGAAAACATCAGTCCCGACGAGCTGTACGGGGATCTGATAGACAGGGTTAAAAGATACCATCCCTCCGATGATATCTCCATGATCGAAAAAGGCTACAGGGTGGCAAGCAATGCCCATAAGGATCAGTACAGAAGATCCGGAGAGCATTACATAGTCCATCCGCTTTGTGTTGCCATAATCCTTGCGGACATGCAGCTTGACAAGGAATCCATAGTCGCGGGTCTCCTGCACGACGTCGTCGAAGATACGCTTATGACGGTTGACGAGCTTGAAAAAGAATTCGGTTCGGACGTTGCCCTTATCGTCGACGGTGTCACCAAGCTTGAAAAACTGACTTACAACGAGGATAAGCTTGAATTCCAGGCGGACAACCTTAGGAAGATGTTTCTTGCAATGGCAAAGGACATCCGTGTGATAATGGTAAAGCTTGCCGACAGACTGCATAACATGAGGACTCTCCAGTATATGCCGGAGAACAAGCAGCAGGAGATAGCAAGGGAGACGATGGATATATATGCACCCCTTGCACAGAGGCTTGGTATCTCCAAGCTTAAGGTGGAGCTTGACGATCTTTCCTTAAAGTATCTGGAGCCCGAGGTCTATTATGATCTTGTGGACAAGATCGCCACGAAGAAGTCGGAAAGAGAAGCTTATGTACAGAAGATCGTCGACGAGGTGAGCATGCATCTTGACAGTGCGGGCATCAAATATTCGATCGACGGAAGGGTAAAGCATTTTTTCAGTATATACAAAAAGATGCTCAACCAGAACAAGACCATAGATGAGATATACGATCTTTTTGCTATAAGAGTACTGGTGGATTCGGTAAAAGACTGTTATGCCGTGCTCGGAGTGATACATGAGATATACAAGCCGATACCGGGAAGGTTCAAGGACTATATCGCAATGCCCAAGGCCAACATGTACCAGTCCCTGCATACCACTCTTATCGGATCCAACGGGCAGCCTTTTGAGATACAGATACGTACCTATGAGATGCACAGAACCGCTGAGTACGGTATCGCCGCCCACTGGAAATACAAGGAAGCCGCTGACGGCGGATATGTCGAGGAGCAGGAGGCCGAAAAGCTAAGCTGGCTCAGACAGATACTTGAGTGGCAGAAGGATATGTCGGATAACAAAGAATTCCTGAATACTTTAAAGACCGACATGGACATCTTTTCTGACAGTGTATACTGCTTTACGCCTACAGGTGACGTAAAGACGCTTCCGGCAGGCTCCAATCCGATCGATTTTGCCTACAGCGTTCATTCTGCAGTAGGAAACAGAATGATCGGAGCCAGGGTAAACGGAAGGCTTGTGACCATAGATTATGTCATAAACAACGGCGACAGGGTAGAGATCATCACCTCCCAGAATTCTAAAGGCCCCTCAAGAGACTGGCTCAATCTTGTAAAGAGCACGCAGGCCAGAAACAAGATAAACCAGTGGTTTAAGAATGAATTCAAGGAAGAAAACATAATAAAGGGCAAGGAGATGCTGCTTGAATACTGCAAGCAGAAATCCATCGACACCTCCAAGATCTTTATCCCCGAATACATGTCGGCAATAATGCGCAAATACGGCTTCAAGGAATGGGATGCCGTGCGTGCGGCAGTAGGGCATGGAGGTCTTAAGGAGGGTCAGGTCATCAACAAGATGCTCGAGCTCTACGAAAAGGATCATCCGGTAGTAAAGTCCAACGAGGAGGTCCTTAAGGAGGTCGGGGAAAAAGCAAAGCAGAAGCCTCTAACCTATAAAGGAAAGACCGGGATAATCGTAAAGGGCATAGAGGATATCGCCGTAAGATTCTCGAAATGCTGTTCACCGATACCGGGAGATGAGATAGTAGGATTCGTTACAAGAGGAAGAGGCGTATCGATCCACAGGACGGACTGCATCAATGTCATTAATCTTCCCGAGGATGACCGCTCAAGGCTCATCGAGGCTGAATGGCAGGAAGAGCTTGTCGACAAGAACAAATACTTTGCAGAGATAACCATATATGCGCAGAACAATGCAGGAGTCCTTGCCGACATAACAAGGGTACTTACGGAAAAGAATATCTCGATCATATCGATGAACGTAAGGACCAACAAACAGGGAACAGCCACGATCTCAGTGGCCTTTGACGTAGCAGGAAAGGATGAGCTTTCGAGAGTTGTCGACAAGATCAACACCATAGAGGCTGTCATTGATATAGAGAGGAACAGAGGATAGATATGAGCGGACTAAAGATAGGAAGAACCGTAGTCGGGATGGTAGCGACGAACTGCTATTTTGTCTATGATGAGAATACGATGAATACAGTCGTTTTTGACCCGGGTGACGACGGAAGGCGTCTTTATGACAGACTGACCGAAAAAGGGATGCATATAAAGGGGATAGTGCTTACGCACGGGCATTTCGATCATATCTTAGGCGTTCCCGAATTAATGGAAAAGGCAGGCTGCAAGCTCTATGCTCCCGAGGCTGAAAAAGACCTTTTAATGGATGAATATCAGAACGAATCCGTATCTGTCGGAATGAGTGCAAAGATCAAAGCCGATGTTTATTT
Source organism: Lachnospiraceae bacterium (assembly GCA_024699595.1). The sequence goes on from JAILPG010000280.1 coordinate 6,793, forward strand.
AAAAGACGGAGAGGATGTCGATATAGACGGGATCCGTTTTAAGGTCATACATACTCCCGGGCATACTGTTGGAAGCTGTTGCTATTATTTTTCTGATGAAGGCATGCTGATCGCAGGCGATACCCTGTTTGAGGGTTCTGTGGGACGTACCGATCTTCCGACCGGAAATATGGGCGATCTGGTACAGTCCATAAGAAGAAAGCTTCTGATCCTTCCGGATGATACAAAGGTCTATCCGGGACATGGAAATGATACCACGCTCGGAAGCGAAAAGACCTATAACCCGTTCTTCTAGGCGGGGGTAACAAAGCGGATATGACAGGTCATATTCTTATCTATACGGACGATCAAAAATACCAATATGATATCCACTCGCTCTTTAAGGCTTTTTCCCTGCAGAGGATGTAAAGATATTCTTAACGGATATAAACGGTGGAGCTTTACCCGCAGATCCGCCTGAAACGGAGAATATCTACAGGGTCACAACGGGCGGAAACAAAGCCGTATTCGAGATACTTAAAAAAGATACGGATACGAATAAAGCGGTGAGCGTATATAAGGATGAGTCCGAAGTCTCAGAGGGGATCTCTTCAGATCCTCACGGCGTCGCATTTCGAAATATCATAAAAAGACTTATCTATGATAATTTAAGCAGACAATTAAATATATCGCTTCCCTGGGGGACTCTTACCGGCATAAGGCCTGTAAAGCTTTTTATGCAGGGGGTAAGGGACGGCCTTTCTGATGATGAGATAAAGGAGCGCATAAGGAGAGAATATCTTGTCTCCGATAAGAGGCTTGAACTTGGTCTTTCGATCGCAAAGAGAGAACAGGCAATTCTTGATACGTTTCGGGATAACAATGGCTACAGTCTGTATCTTGGCATACCGTTCTGCCCTACGACCTGCCTGTACTGCTCGTTTACGTCATATCCCATATCGGCATACAGAGGGCTCGTAAAGGATTATATACAGGCGCTTGAAAAGGAGATCGACTATGTGGCAATGGAGAGTGAAAAGAACCACATGGTGCCGGATACCGTCTATATAGGCGGGGGAACCCCTACGACACTGTCGCCTGATGAGCTTTATGAGATCATAGACAAACTGTACAATAAACTGGACCTTTCACGGGTGAGGGAATTTACGGTTGAGGCGGGAAGACCCGACAGCATCACCGAAGAAAAGCTTTCAGTACTAAAGGAGCTTGGAGTCACCAGAATATCCATAAATCCGCAGACCATGAACGAAAAGACCTTAAGGGTGATAGGAAGGGCCCACAGCATTTCTGATGTATACCGGGCGTTTGAGCTTGCCAAAAAAGCAGGCTTTGACAATATAAATACCGACCTTATCCTGGGGCTTCCAGGGGAGAGTACAGAGGATATAAAATATACCCTTGAAAAGATCGCAGAGCTTTCTCCGCAGTCCGTAACCCTCCATTCCATGGCTATAAAAAGAGCAGCGGGAATGCATGAATTCCTAAAGGCAAATCCGGACATAAAGAGCATTAATACACCCGAAATGGCAGAGGAAGCGGACCTTAAGATGAGAGAAGCGGGGCTTTTTCCCTATTATCTCTAGAGGCAGAAGAACATGGCCGGAAATCTTGAAAACATCGGATATGCAAAGGAAGGCAAATGGGGTCTTTATAACATCCTGATAATGGAGGAGACACAGTCCATAGTGGCTCTTGGCGCGGGAACCGTCACAAAGCGCGTATTTAGGGATGAAAGCGGTATAAGGACAGGCAGGATCGAGCGCTGTGATAACGTAAAGGATGTAAGGCTCTATATAGATAAGATCGATGAGATGATACATCGAAAGAGAACCCTGTTTGAATGATACCCGGAAAGCTTTTAACAGAGGTATCCAACAGACCGTAAGATGCCGGTAAGATCAGGAAACAGGGGCATTTTGACAATACTTATACGTTGTGATAAGGTGGAGAAAAATAAAATATATAAACAGGCGGTGCAGAAAGCGGACGTCATGATATGTAATTAATCATGCGTAAGCGGAATGTTAAAAGGGAAGCAGGTGTGAATCCTGCACGATCTCGTCACTGTATTGGGAGAGTATCAGGCGGTTACGTCACTGAAGAAAATCTTTGGGAAGGCAGCCTGAATATGATGACACCTAAGCCAGGAAACCTGCCGTTTGTTTGGTACAGGAACTATCCGGGATCACGAGGCATTGATCGTACCGTTTGTCCATCTTTTGCAAAAAGGCAGATGATCTGCATGCATAAGATGTTTTTTTGGTATGTTTTCAACCGTTACCATCAATACGGCCTGAGTGAGCCTGAAGCCGGATCTTCCGGCGATCACGAAACAGTCCGTATCCATGGAAGCGGTTTTTAATTTGGGATGCGATCTGATCTGAGGGATAGCGATGTACGGAAAGGAAGATAAAATGAAAAAGAAGATCGCATTGTTAACGGCACTTGTAATGGTGCTTTGCATGTCGGCAGGCTGCGTATATCAGGCTGCGTCACCCTCACCCGCACCGGCTGATGAGAAGAAAGAGGAAACGGCCGATACCACCGAAACGTCCGAAGAGATCAAGGAAGACGCCGATGCAGAGACCGAGACGGAGGATTCGGAAGAAGAGGATGAGGAAAACTACGAGACCGGAGATGCATCCCTTGACAATATCAGGAATGAGGACGGAATCGGTGAGAAGGAGCTTTTGGTAGTAAGCTTCGGTACAAGCTTTAATGATTCCAGAAGGCTGACCATAGGTGCGATAGAGGATGCCATGGAAAAAGCATTCCCGGATTACAGTGTCAGAAGAGGATTCACAAGCCATATCATCATCGAGCATATAAACAGCAGGGACGGGATCCTTATAGATGATGTTAAAACGGCTCTTGACAGGGCAGCTGACAACGGCGTAAAGGAGCTTTTGGTAGTACCCACACACCTTATGTCAGGATTTGAGTACAGTGATCTCGAAGAGGAGATCGCAGGATATGCCGATGCCTTTGAGAAGGTTGCAATGTCTGAGCCACTTCTTACAACGGATGAGGACTTTGAAAAGGTTGCAGCTGCTATAACAGATGCGACAAAGGATTTTGACGACGGAGAGACCGCCATCTGCTTCATGGGTCACGGAACAGAGGCCGATTCTAACGGAGTATATGCAAAGATGAAGGAAACCCTTGAAAAGGGCGGCTATGAGAATTATTATGTAGGAACCGTTGAGGCTGAGCCGAGCGTTGATGATGTTATAGCTGCTATCAAGGACAAGGGCTACAAGAAGATTGTTCTGCGTCCGCTCATGGTCGTTGCAGGAGATCATGCAAACAACGATATGGCCGGAGATGAAGAGGATTCATGGAAGTCACTCTTTGAGGCTGAAGGCTATGAAGTAACCTGTATACTTGAGGGACTTGGACAGCTTGAGAGCATCAGGGATATCTATGTGGAGCATGCACAGGCAGCAGCTGATACCCTTAAGTAATTCTGAACGTATGATCAAAAAACCCGGGCAGAAATGCTTAGGGCAGAAAGAATTATTTTGGGCTGGAAACAGTCAGGGAGGAATATCTTATTATGCGAAATATCGGGAAGAAGAGCACTGTTTTTGCCGTTTTACTTGCAATGATCCTTTCGGGATGTGCAGGAAAAATGAACTCTGCGGCCTCAGATACTGCCTCATATCATGAATCTGAGGCAAAAACCGGGGCAGAAAACAAGGCAGATGCGGGAGGTGACGATAAAACAGAAGAGTCGCAGGTCGCCACAAAAGAAGAAATGACCGATATAAAGGACGTTTCTTTCGAAGGCATGGAAGCTGTATATGCAGAGGATCTTAACGACGGCGAATATGACATCACGGTTGACTCTTCATCCTCGATGTTTCGTATAGTAAGTGCAAAGCTTACCGTAAAGGACGGTGAGATGAGCGCTGTC
>JAILPG010000288.1 GCA_024699595.1 Lachnospiraceae bacterium
CATAGAGTAATCATAGAAGCCGAAAGGCTTAAATATGAGTTTGAGATAAAAAGGAATATTACCGTCGTTCAGGGAGACAGCGCTACCGGTAAGACGACTCTGGTTGACCTGATACAGACATATGGAAGATACGGCAATGAATCAGGCATTACCGTTAATTCCGATGTTCCCTGTGTTGCTTTTTCCGGGGATGAAAAGCTTTGGAAAGTCGCTCTCGATACATATGAGAATTCTATAGTGTTCTTTGATGAAGATTATCCGTTTATTTTCAGCAAGGATTTTGCAGAGGCGATCAGGGAGACGTCAAACTATTATGTATTGATCACCAGACAGCCGCTTACCTGTCTGCCATACAGTATTAATGAGATCTATGGTATCAGGACAACAGGAAAGTATCATTATCCTGATAAGATCTATCATGAATTCTATCCACTGTATCATGAAGATTTATACTCATTATCAAAACAGACAATTTTGTTAGTAGAAGACGAGAAGTCCGGCTATCAGTTTTTCAAAAAAGTATGTGGTAATACAGAATGCATCAGTTCGTCCGGTAATGCGGGGATGGCAGTACAGATAGAGGATATGCCACAGGATGTTCCGGTAGCTGTAATTGCAGATGGAGCAGCGTTTGGAGCATATATAGCCAAGGTTATGGCCGTTGCAAACAGCAGATCTAATGTTGCCATGTATTTCCCTGAATCATTTGAGTGGATAATTCTCAAATCTGGTATTGTGAATATAAAGAATGCCAAAGCTATTCTTGACAATCCCGAAGATTACATAGACAGCGGTGTATATTTTAGCTGGGAGAGATTCTTTACCGACCTTTTGGAATCATCCACACGAGATGACGGGATTCAAAGATATGATAAGAGCAAACTGAACAGCTTCTACATCGAGGGAAGGAATAAAGAGGCCATTTTTGATGTGCTTCCGGAAGAGTTGAGGGTACTGTTGGGGTAGGCTGACGTTATGTTTTAATCCGACGTCAACGGCATTTTTACCTCGTATCCGTCGGATTAAGGAAATTTATTCCGACGGATACCACGGATAACACCCTATATCCGTCGGATTAAGGAGACGCGGTGACTTGTCAAAAAAGCAACTCCGAAGCAACTCAGCAGTGGGTTGACTGCGGGTTGCCCGGAGATTCTTTGCAGTTTTTGATATGGTTATTAATCTGTATCCGACAGGCATTATTCATCTGTCAGATATCGGAAATACTGAAAAAGCAGATTGAATATGCCACCAAACTATGATATTATTGCTCCGTAGCTCACTTTGAATTCGGGTCATTTTTTAGGAGAACTGTTGTGAAGAGATCGGGAATGATTAAAAAGATAGCGGCCGCTTTACTTGCGGTTGTTTTTATTGCGACGGGCTTTGGGACGGATGTTTATGCAGCACCTGACCTAAGGCCGGATTTTGTTATATATGTCAACAGGATAGCAAACTGTGTGACTGTAAAGCTTAAGAATGCTGACGGAACGGAGACTGCGGTTAAGGCCATGGCCTGCTCGACAGGAAGACCCGGACATGAGACTCCTACGGGCATCTTTAAGACCTCAAACTACTATGACTGGAGACTTATGGTGGACGGCACCTACGGAAGATATGCGGTAAGGTTCAACAACAAGATCCTATTCCATTCGGTTCCGTATCTTGCAATGAATCCCGCGACTCTTGAGTGGGATCAGTACAATCTCTTAGGAACACCTGCATCCCTTGGCTGCGTAAGGCTGTCGGTTGCGGATTCCAAGTGGATCTATGACAACTGCAAGAAGGGCACAAGAGTGGTTGACTATGATGATATATACAGCCCCGGCGATCTTGGAAAGCCTGCTTCGACGATAATAGATCCCTCATCCGTTAACAGAGGATGGGATCCCACGGATGTGAATCCTTTTAACCCGTGGCTTGCAGGAGCGCTTACTTCAGGACTGTAGGACAGGAAAAAGAAGTATAATTTTATAACAGATACATGATGAGTCGGGGACATTTTCCCGGCTCATTTCGGCTAAACACGAAGCATTATGAAAAAAATGCATATTCGATATCTTAGGAAACGCTTTGATCAGCGCTTCCCTGTTATCTAAATATCGTTTACTCATAAATTCATTAAGGAAGGTCAGATATGACGGATGTGATAATAATCGGAGCAGGCGTTGTCGGTGCCTGCATAGCAAGGGAGCTTTCAAGGCAGGAGAGGAGCATCATGGTGCTTGAAAAAGCAGCGGATGTCTGCGAGGGAACCTCCAAGGCCAATTCCGGGATCGTGCACGGAGGCTACGATGCAAAGCCCGGGACACTCAAGGCAAAGCTTAACATCGAGGGCTCGCGCATGATGGAGGCACTCTCTGTCGAGCTTGATTTTCCCTATAAGAGAAACGGTGCACTTGTCCTTGCAAAAAAAGATGATGACATGTCAAAGCTTAAAGAGCTCTATGACAGGGGTATCACCAACGGCGTCGAGGGTCTTAAGATCATTTCTAAAGATGAGCTTAATACTCTTGAGCCAAACATTTCTGATGATATGGAGGCGGCGCTGTATGTTCCTTCATCAGCTATCGTGGATCCCTTCCTGCTTACGATCGCAATGGCTGAAAATGCAGCCGTAAATGGTGTCGAGTTTAAGCTTGAAAGCGAAGTCACAGCTATAGAAAAGACTGAGTCGGGATACAGGGTCATCGCAAAGGCAAGATCCGGAAATGAGGTCTCATACGAGTGCAAGTTCGTGATCAATGCGGCGGGTGTTTATGCTGATAAGATCCATGAAATGATCAGCAGTGAGCCGATGCACATAGAGCCTGTAAGGGGTGAGTACTGTCTGTTTGACAAAGAGGCGGGCGGATACATAAGCCACACCCTTTTTAGACTCCCCACCGATAAGGGAAAAGGAGTGCTGTTAACACCGACAGCTCACGGCAACCTGATGGCCGGTCCTACAGCCGACAGACCGGGAGATCCTGAAGCTGTCAACACTACCGCAAAGGGTCTGTCCGACGTGCTTTCGATGGCTGCGGACAACGTTAAGGCTCTTCCTGCAAAAAAAGTGATAACTTCTTTTTCCGGACTCCGGGCCCAGGAAAAAAACAGGGATTTCATAATCAAGGAAGCGGAAGATGCAAAGGGGTTTATCGATGTTGCGGGCATTGAATCACCGGGACTTTCTGCGGCGCCTGCGATCGGAGTGTACGTTGCAGAGCTCCTGCAGGGTATTGAGAAGGCAGGCCTTCGCTCTGATTTTATAGCAAAAAGAAAAGGAATACCCTCGATTGCAAATGCATCTGATGAA
>JAILPG010000302.1 GCA_024699595.1 Lachnospiraceae bacterium
GGAAATATCTTTCTTTCACTTATCAGCGTCTTCACATCGAAGGCATCGATCGTCCCGTCGCTTAGATAGGTGTCAAGGAGCCTGTCATCACAGACTGCGATATCCTCACAGGTCTGCGGGTCGTTTATGTCCTGGGAAAAATCGATACATCCTGGTGACAGTTTGTCCTTAAGCTTTGCAAGTATCCCCTCTTTATCCGCCGCGCTAATTATCAGTATGGCGTAATCCAGTATCTGAAGGGTCCTCTCCGCCTCGGGAGAAAAGTCATTATGCCTCGGAAAGTGTGGTCTTTCCGGCATCGACATGGGCAAGCATCCCTATCGTTATGTGATCGCTCTTTATCCTCTGCTCTGTTTCCGGACTTTCCATATCTGCATTCTTCATTGACTTCTGTCTCACTCATCCGCTTTTCCGGGGCGTTCCTTCCATCCCGCTCCATTGTATCATATCCCCTGTTTGAAAGGGTATTGACATCGGGACCATATTGTATTATTATCCTATTGTATTAGTGTTCTAATACAATGATCGCTTAGCGAAATAATAAGAAAAGGAGGAGACCCGCAATGTCATGGAACCTGGATTCTGACCGCCCTATATTTATGCAGATAATAGAGCACATGGAATTCGACATAGCATCCGGTACGCTTTCTCCCGGAGCGAAAGTCCCAAGTGTGCGCGAACTGGCGGCCGAAGCGGCGGTAAACCCCAATACAATGCAAAGGGCTTTGAGCGAAATGGAGCGAAAGGGGCTGATGCATACCGAACGCACCAGCGGCCGTTATATTACACAAGACGAAAACCTGATCGCTTCGCTTAGGCAGAGTATTGCTTCCGCCTGTGTTGACGGGTTTATCAGTCAGACCAAAAAGCTTGGGCTTGGAATGGAAGAAGTACAGAAACTTATAAGAGATAACTATTAAGGAGGGATCATGAGTACATTATTACAGGTAAGCTCTCTTATGAAAAAATACGGAGATTTTACCGCGCTTAACAATCTTAACTTTGAACTTGAGAGCGGACATATCACCGGTCTGCTGGGACCGAACGGAAGCGGAAAAACAACACTTATAAAGATAATCTGCGGACTGCTGCAGCCGACGGAAGGGTCTGTCACCGTTGAAGGTCATCCGGTAGGCGTGGAGAGTAAAAAAGTTATATCATATCTCCCGGATACCACCTATCTGGGTAAGACCGCTTCGGTAGAGGAAACCATCAGGTTTTTCTGCGATTTTTATGCGGATTTTGATAAAGAACGGGCATACGATATGCTGGGAAAACTCAATATAGATCCCCGTTCACGCCTTCGGACCCTGTCAAAGGGAACCAGGGAAAAGATCCAGCTGGTCCTTGTAATGAGCCGCAGGGCTGATCTTTACATACTTGACGAGCCCATAGCAGGTGTGGATCCTGCAGCCAGGGACTACATACTGAATACGATAATCACAAATTACGACGAAAAAGCCTCTATCCTCATAGCCACGCATCTTATATCGGATGTGGAAAACATCCTTGATGAGGTCATCTTTCTGAAACAGGGATGTATTGTCCGTCACTGCGCAGTAGATGAAATACGCAGCAGCGAAGGCAGATCGGTAGACGGTTTATTCAGGGAGGTGTTCAAATGTTAGGAAAATTGATAAAGTACGATCTTAGCGCAACCTGGCGGATGATGCTTGCTTTGGACGCAGTGATCATCTTTTTGGGTATACTTGCGGGTACAGGTCTGCGTGCCGTTCCCCATATTGACGATTCGGCCGGGATCAGCCTTTTAATGTTTGCATCCGTCAGTCTGGTTTACGTAGGCATATTCGCAGCCTCTATAGTGACCATCATATTCATTACCATGCGTTTCTACAGGAATCTGTATACATCCGAAGGTTATCTCACTTTTACACTGCCGGTCAAAACAGATCTGATCATCCACTCCAAGGTGATCACCGGGACTTTGTGGATGTTTCTGTGCTATATCTGCATGATAACTGCGATCATCCTCGCAGGCTCAGGTTTTGTAAGTGCTACAAACGCTGCTGCAGACGAGGTCGTAACGTCATTTGGGGAAATGTACTCTTTTATGGGATTTCAAAACCCCGGGCTTATCGCTGCCCTGATCATCACATTCATCATTACGCCTTTTGCCACGGTAGTCAATATGTACTTTTGCGTAAGCATCGGACAGCTATGGCAGAGCCACAAGATCCTGGGTACGATACTGTGCGTTATAGGGCTCTATGTATTCAACCAGATACTCTCTATGGGGATAATGTTCGGATCCGGATTCTGGCAGCTATTGACACTGTCGGGTGAGGAAATAGATGCCATGATCGGCGGCATATACACAAAAATAATGCTGTCTATAAGCATCATGACTCTGATCGAGAGTATCATATTCTATGTCGTAAGTCTTATCATCAACAGAAAGAAGGTCAATCTCGACTAAAGAATAAGAGCTGAAGGCTGAGGGCGGTGGACCGTGCCGTCCTCAGCTTCGCTCTTTCTGAAGATTTACAATTATGATCCCCAGGGAAACCAGTATCAATGCAAACAGTCCTGTCAAAGAGAATGCCTCCCTGTTCTCTCCCAGAAAGAGTGCAGACAGCAGCACGCCCATCACAGGATTCATGAAACCGAGAATAGATACTCTGCTGACGGGATTATACTTAAGCAGCACTCCCCACAGGGTATAAGCACCGGCGGAAATAAATCCCATATAGATCAGGTTCCATACACACCCCATGCTGTAAAAGGTCAGACTTCCTCCGAGAATGATACCGATGAGGAATAAAAAGATTCCGCCGAGAGTGAACTGAAAACCGCTCAAAACGACCGGATTATCATCTTTTGAAAAGATTTTGATACAGCATGCCGACAGAGCATAAAAGATATCCGCTGCGATCATGGCGCCCTCACCTGCCCACGTAACAGCGCCGCCTGAAGTCAGTGCGTTTCCGCCGCCAAGGATCAGCACGATCCCGGAAAAGCCGACGATGCAGCCGAGTATCTTTTTAAATGTCATTTTCTCAAGGCGGAACAGATATACCGCAAAAAGAATGGTCAGGAAATTTCCGGAAGCATTGATGATGGATCCGCGCACTCCTGTGGTATGCGCAAGTGACATGAAAAAGAAATAGTATTGTCCTACCGTCTGAAACAGTGACAGGATCAGGATCTTTTTCCATGATGATTTTTGTGTCGGAAACAGCGGTTTTTGGGATATAAGCGAGCCAAAGACGATGGTCATCAGTCCGGCGATCATAAATCGTGCTCCCGCAAGCACGATCCGGGACGCTGTGTCTGAGGAATCGATCCGAAACAGATCGTAGGCAATCTTTATTGCAGGAGAAGCGCTCCCCCACAGAATGCAGCAGAAAAGCGCGGTAAAAAACGTTACCGGCAGCCGGCTCCAGATGATCCTTTTATCTTTTTCACACTTTTGCATTCATATCTCCTGTTTGTGCTGTCATCAACCGTCTATTCGGCATATCTGACCCTTATTACAGGCCGGACCCCAAAAGAGTGATCAACTCCGTTTCCCATCAGACTGCAGATCACATGCAGCACATTGTATTATAGGATTCATACCTATAATAACACGTCCTACCATTATTGGAACAGGATTACTTCCTTGCCTCATTGAGGATTGTTGTCTCAACGAGGAATTCGTCTCTCTTATCCGGTCGCATCGACATATACTGAAACAAAAACAGATGCTCCATTATCTCGCGTACCGACTTGGTGCCGCAGTTTTTTATATGCTTGAGTTCTTTGCCCGAAGATATGGATTCCGCAAGCTTTCCAATTGTGTCAAGTCCTGCTCTTTTCAGGCTGTGAAATGATCTGACGCTGAGATCCAGTGCCTCGATATCCGTATCATGCATCTTTTGCGTCATGTGAATTATATAGTAAAAGTGGCCCCCGCGCTTTTCTTTTACCTCGACTCCCTTTGTCTTCATCAGTTCTTCAAGTGTCATTTCCCGGTTTTCTATGTTCATATCTGATCCCTCCGTAAACATCCTTAATGATCTCCTTTACGGCATGACACTGTATCTCAAATACATCATCGCCGCATTTTTTGTTGATCATTTTTGCAAGGTATTTAAGGTCTCTTATGGAATCGGATACTGCCACGATGTGAATGGCGTTTTCCTTCGTGGTGGTAAAGATCTGTCTGATAAAGGCGGTCCTTGTACTCACATACTCAAGGACAGCATCAAATCTGTCAGGCTTGATGACGATATCAATGAACACGGTGATCTCATCCGGTCTTTTGATATAGGTGTTATAACCCCGGATGATCCCTGCTTTTTCAAGCTTTTTTACCCGCTTCATGGCCGCTACTCTTGACATCCCGATGGCATCGGCCAGTTCTTTATAGCTCATCCTGGCATTGCCCTTCATAAGATCCAGTATCCTGTAATCCGTCTCGTCCATATACCTTGTCCTTATGGAAACGCTGATCAAAGCGTTTCCTTAGTTACCGTGAAAGAATTCGATCACAAACATATGTTGAGTTCATCATAGGAATACGGTATCAGGATGTCAATAGTACCGGTTACGTTTCGTAACCTGTCCTCAGGATCTCCATTCCATTGGTGGCAGGTTCTTTACGATCTGTTTTCTGAGCTTGCCCTGCATTTTTACCACATAGTCAAGATCCTTCTGTACGTACGGGTCACCCGCATATATCTGCCTGTAGAACTGCATCTCCGCATACTGGTAATAAAGCATGGCCATCCTGGGATCCTTGCTGCAGCCGATACCCTCATAGAACAGATCTCCCATCCTCTTCATGATATTGCCGGTGCAGAGACAGTCATCATCCTCCTTGCTCATCTCAAAGGCCTTATTATACAGGACATAGGCTACAGCCGGACTTTTTTCCACGTAGTATCCGTATCTGAACATGTCTCCTGTCTTGTAGGTGGCTTCGATACTACCCTGCAGGGCAGCCATGGAAAAATACTTATAAGCCTTTTCATAGTCGATATCCGTATCAAAGCCGTAATAATATATATAGCCCATCGTCGGCGGAAAGAGCCCTTCGGGCTGTCTCACATGTCTGTGTATATTCGGTATCCATCGTCTCTGTTACGATCTTTTCAAGCAGTTCTCCAAAGATTATTATAAGATTCGCCCTGCTGTTCATGCCGCGTCTCCTTTCATGGCTGTTGATCCTGTTCCTCTGTGACCTCTTCTTCATGCTGTTGCTAAACAGGAAGCTTAAGGTCGCTGCCATGGAAGCTGACGCTGCAAATAAGGCAAAGACCGATTTCCTCTCCACCATGTCTCATGACATCAGAACCCCGATGAATGCTATCATAGGCCTTACGACCATTGCCGAGAAGAATATCACAGATGTGGAGTCGACAAGGGAGCGCCTTAGAAAGATAAGTCTTGCCAGCAATCATCTGCTGACCCTTATAAACGACATCCTGGATATATCAAAGGTAGAGAGCGGAAAACTTAAGCTGAGTCCTCTGACATTCTCCATAGTGGAAACGGTTGAGAACCTTGTTAATATCTCACAGCCGATGATCAAGGAAAAGAATCCAGATCTGTAGGGCTCGAGGAGGATTATTCCGATCTGCAGGGCATGCGCATTCTTGTCGCCGAGGATAATGATATCAACTGGGAGATAATCTCTGCCATGCTTACAATGTTTGGTATCACATCCGATCGCGCTGCAAACGGACGGATCTGTGTTGATATGCTGCAGCAAGCTGAGGAAGGCAGTTTACGGAGTTGGCACCGATACGATGACCATAGATGATGCAGTGAACGGCTATGGTACTTTTACACGATGAATTTGTACGAACTATCCCCATCCGCCTATGTCGGATGGGGTTTTCTCGTTTTGATTTTAAAAAGGAGCAGAGCTTAACCTCGAGGCGGATCACCGCTTCTTTTTTGTCTACGCTCCTGCTACTGCCACGCCCTTCAAAAGTACTGCTCTGGGTCCTGAATAATCTGCCAGTTTCTGGGTTTCCTTCGAAAGGACCAGTTCCTTCTGTGCCTCAAAGATACTTCCGTTGATGCTGCCGCCGGTGACAAATCTGACACCGCCCTTGCCGTCATAGAGATAAGCCAGTCTGATCTCACCCTTAAAATGCCCGTCAAAGGGATCCGTCTGAAAATCCGAGAAATTTACAACATGCAGGCAGGGTCTGCTTACAAGCTCCGAAAACTCTGTATTACCCGCAGGAATGAGCACTTTACTGTATTGACCAATAGGGTCAACTCCCAGATAATATGAAAATCTCACGTCGCCATGGATAGTCTTTAACACTCCGTCCTCGATGAAGGGTCTCTCTTTCATGGGGATACCTTCACTGCTGTAAGGAGCGGTCACACCGAAACAGATATTGAGCTTATCGCCCTTGACGCCCTCGCCCTGGACGTTATCACCCACCTTATACTCTGAATAACCGGGATATATCAGGTTCGTATTTGCCCTGCAACCATAGAAACTGAACAGTACCGGCACATATTTGTCGGAGAGCACCAGGTCATAAGTTCCCGAAGCAGGCATCTCTTTTGCCTCCGCACGGTCTCTTGTCATGGCAAGAGTCCGGGTGACCAGAGTGCGTATATCATCCAGTGCCAGAGAATCGTATTTGAAATCCTGATAGGTCTCTACATCCTCAGGTTCCCTGCATTGAGCCACGAATTCGCCGCTTACCTCCCGCTTGACATATGAAACATCGGTGCCGTGGGAAGCGATAATATGAACATGTCTCTCAACGGCAAATATCTCAAGGGAGTTGATAAAAGCCTTATCGTCCTTATCCTCTGCATAAACGGCATCGGCAAACTCAAGAGCAACTGCCGAAAGCTCTTTGCCGTTTAGGTCGCTCTCCTGAACCTGCTCTGATTCCTTAACGCCTGCGGGGAATTCATAATATTTATTCTTGACAAAACCTGCGGAGAATAAAGCTGCCTTGATCTTTGAGGCAATCTTTTCGTCTGAGTCCGAAAGGTTTGCGGCAAATGATGCGCTGCCTTTTTTCTTTTCACCGTTTTCTTCGAAGGTCTTATACACTACGACCGAAGCCTCTGCCGTGTTTCTGAATCTTCTCATGTCGAGTTTCTTTTTTACAAAGAAAAGCTCGGCGCTTTTGTATACCGTCTCGGTTACGAGATAATCCTCGACACCGCAGGCAGCCATTAATTTCGCATAGTCTCTCATGATCATCCCCCCTTAACCCAATCTGATCCTTGCCTTGATATAGGGTCCGCCGTCGGAAACCTTGACCCATTCCTTGTAACCCTTGCCGCACATGCCTGCGCCATCCAGCCGCTTCTCGTCCGACATCATGGAGATCGACTTAAGAAGATCCGGTACATAACCCGTAAGCACTATGGGTGAGAATATCTTGCCTGTAAGCTTACCGTCCTTTATTTCTCTGGCAATGTTTACCATGCACTGGATACCCCAGTTCTTGGGATCCTCCATACCGGACTCGGGATTTTCCAGGAGAAAACCGTCCTTGATGGAAGCAATCATGTCCTCCACCTTATCCGTTCCGGGCTCAAAATATGTGTTGGTCATGCGTGTATAGGCTTTGCGCTTGTAGCTCTCCCTGCGGCCGTTGCCTGTGGGCTCGCTGCCGAGTGCCATAGCGGACTGAAGGTCGCTTATGCCGGCTTTCAATATACCCTTATCGATCACAAGGGTATCATGGGAAAGAGTTCCCTCATCATCAAAGAAATAAGTCGCAGTCTGGGCCTCGGCATTGCCGTCGTGCATGTTCACAAGAGGTGAAGCCACGTACTCGCCCACATATTTTTTGGCAAGGGCGCGGTCCTTTACGAACATATCCATCTCAACGCCGTGACCGAAAGCCTCATGCACTATCATACCTGTAGTGGCGGGATCACATACGCACTCATATTCTCCGGGCTTAATCGGCTCCGAATCCAGAAGTTCGATAGCCACATGTGCCGCATCGTCAACCTTTTTGATGATCTTATCAAGGATCTCAAGACCGCCGAGATTGGAGGCAGTGGTGTAATAATACTTGACCTCTTCGCCGCGTTTAACATCCACCATAAGTGAAGCGGTTGCCCACATAACGTTTTGTTCAAGATCCTTATTTGCGGAGAGGAAGAGCTTTGAATACTTCTGGAACTGGCAGGCAGCGCTGCAGTTTAATACTCTTTCGTCGTAAGCCATGCCTTTTTTGTGGACCTCTGTCAGTTTCGCAAGTATGGCCTCGTCACCCATTTCGATGGGATCGATCTCATAGTCCGTACTCTTGATAAAAGAAACCTTTTCATCCACAGGAACCGGATAGTGTGACTTATCCATTTTTTCTCCCATGGGCACCAGCTCTTTTGCAATAAAGTTAACTATCTCAGGAACTTTCTCCTGTGAGATCTCATTTCCGGAATATTCCGCATAGCATCCGCCTTCGTAGACCTTGACCACAAATCCCTTGGCGGTGTAGATACTGTTCTCGCCAACATTTGCGCCGGTCTTTGATACCGAGTAATTACGGCCCACGGAATCGTTTACTAAGACCGAAGCATATTCATAAGTCTTCAGAAGCTCGTCCAAAAGCTTCCTGAACAAGGGCTTATTCTCCCTTATGTAACTGCTTTCCTTACATTTCATGTTAGTCTCCTGCCATTCATCTGTATTTCTTTTCACGATCATGACTGACCCCTGATACGGCCCTACTCAAAAGACAAAGGCTTTGGGTTAAAGTCATTATAGCATGTTTGTGTTGAATATGCTTTGCGGCCCGCGTTATTGATTCCCTTTAGTCTGAATCCCGATGCGGCACAAAAAGAGCGGCCTGCGCCGCTCTCTTTGGGTTTGGGTTATTCAGGGAGACTATGCCGAAAACCTGCTCATTGCTTCGTTTATGTACTCTACCTGTACATCACGGTATCCGTCAATCTCAACATTTGCGTTATCAAGAGGAAGATATATGAGATTCTTGAATATCGCTTTCATGTCCCCATGAAATCCATTCTGATTGATCTTTCCTCTTACATCATATCTGTCCGCTATTTTCTTTAGTTCCATAAGGTCCTTTGCTGAATGTATTTTTACTGAATAATTTAACATATCGATACCTCCTTTTCGTCCGGCTCAATAATGAGATTACTATCTTTTATGGTTTAATTATCTTCTCTGTGCTGCGTAAATACTATATACGCAAAAGACAGATAATATAATAATACAGCACACAGGCAATATTGATATTAACAGATTTTCACCTTATAATATAACAATAAGGACACAAAATCGCAGTAAGGAGCAGCAATGATCACAACAGGTACATTCGTCACCAACGAAAACAGGATGGAGCTAATAAACAGCGAACCGGGGGCCTTTCCATGTATATGCAATCGTGTTGATTTTGCCAATTATGTAGGACACTGCGCGGCATGGCACTGGCATCAGCGCTTTGAGATAAATTATGTGATAGAAGGACAGTCAACGGAGAAGATCGGAAACGAGACATACCGGGTTAACCCCGGAGAAGCTATGTTTATCAATACAAATGTTCTTCATGAATGTGCGTCGGTAGATACCTCAAGACCTCCCAAACTCTTCACGATATTTTTTGATATAGATTTCCTGACTGGCGGATTCAATACCATATACAGTCAGAAATATGTCATGCCCGTATCAACATCCATGGGATTGCCGGCTTACCATATCAGATCCGACTCGCCTGAAGGGATCAGGATGCTGTCCTGCCTTATGGATATGATAGAGTTGTTCGATAATGAACCGTTCGGATTTGAGTTCAGGATAAGATCCCGTCTGAGTGATTTCTGGCTGTTGATATTTGAAGCAACACGGTCTGTCCGTGAGAACAGTACAAATACAAACCGCATTGATGATTCAAAGATCAGAAACATGATGGAATACATAGAAAAAAACTACCCTGAAAAGATCATGGTAGAGGATATCGCCGGTGCCGCGGGTATCAGCACCAGAGAATGCACACGCTGCTTTTCAAAGATCATCGGACAGTCTCCCATAGATTATCTAAATCATTACAGGATCCGGCAGGCAGCGGGAATGCTCATAGAAAGCGATATGACTATAGGTACTATAGCGGAAAAATGCGGTTTTGTATCAGACAGCTATTTTGGTAAAATGTTCAGGGACACCATGGGATGCACCCCACGCGATTATCGTAAAGAATATAATCCGTAGTTGTGCTCCGGGAAATCTGATCAATGCGTTTCAGAGAATATGGAAGGCGGATGACATGTCAAAGATTTACGAGATATACGGAACCGATGCGCATGAAATGACAAAAGCGCTGATGACCGCAGCAGATGTGGCAAAGAGTATAAAGAAAGATGCAGGTGCTAAACATATAGGTTCTAATAATATCCGTTCAGTCTGTCAGTAAGCTCTCTTCGTATATCGCTCACGCGGTGGATCGCTTCATCGCATTGTCTTCTGGCCTCACCTATCTTTGACTGTACTATAACATCGGTGAGAAAACCGTCAAAAACAAAATCCGCGAAGGTCAGAAAATCGTTTATGTGTATGGATGTATATTCGGTCACATCTCTTAGTTCCTTGCTGAATCTCTGCAGAGCATACCTGGCCTCCTGTACCTCACTCTCCGCCTTTCCCATCTTGCTGTGTTTCACAAGATTGGTGATCAGACCTCCGCCTAGGATATCTATGATCCCCCAGTTCCCGGCACTGCCAAGATATCCTCTCGCACTTTCCAGATGATAGAGAGCGTCATCTGCCGCCTCGATAGCTTCCTTAATCTCTTTAACCTGTATATCATTCATGTTCATTGTCCTCCTTCATGGCTCATCGATTTAGCTATGCCCGCAAGATACCTGACCGGTTTGCGTTAAAGCCGGTGTTCATCTTCCGTATCATGCGGGCACAGCGGTAAGATCAAGCCCGCTAAACAGCATTCCCAACGAGTAGTTTAAATGCTGCACTTCCTCTTTGCGTGCGTTTTCGAATATAGGATCCAGCTTAAGCTTTGGCTCTGTCTCCATTTTTGCAAACAGGAGTGCTGTGTTATAGGCATCATCCAGCCCGTCATGCTCACGGCCTTCTGCCATGATCCCTGCAGCGATCAGAGCCTCCGACAGTTTGCAGGGCCTGTCATATCCGGCCTTCTGCCCAAAGGTTTTCTGACAGTCAGTCCAGTTGTCAAGAAGCTCCTCCATACGGTCATTATGTATGTTCTTGCCCCTCAGTTCATGCTCTATCTGATTTTTGTCATTGTCGCTCCAGGCTACTACCGTAACCTCTTCCTGCGGGATCCAGGCAGTAAGCTCATTTAAGGCAGCCTCCATATTGGGGGCATCATTAACCTGTGCCCGGGATATACCCGTAAGCTTCTCAATATTCTGCGAAATGCACCCAAGCTGGGGCGATACAAATATTGACTTTTTCCCCACTACCTGATGATCACTGTTCATCAGGACGGCACCTATCTGTATGGTTTCATTTGCCCAGGGATATATCTGTGTACGTGCTCCCTTGGGAACTCTGCACATTTCAAGATCGATTATCAAATACCAGCGTCTCATGAATACTCCTTTCGTCGCCTGTATATATCATTTCGGCCACAGTACCATTCTAATCCTTCCATCCCCCCTAAAAAACGTCTCCTTCGGGAAAATAGAACGTTTTTTTCCGTCATTTTTGCGGAATAAGACTATGATCATACGATACCCCATGACATGTCCCGTTTATATATACACATATGCGAACAGATATTCTGTTTTGGGCTCTAAATATGTTTGTCGATGTGATTTATACGAGCGAGCACGAAGCTCGAGAAGGATATTCGAGGCACTTAGGCCGGGAGCTGAGGGAAGATCCACCGCTTACGAAGTCTTGGTGTCGAAAGCGAGAGGCAATGCCTACGCCGAACGCTTCACGACACCTAGACGCAGTTAGCGGTTAGCTTGCCCGGAGCGGAGGCCGGCCGAGAATACCTTTTCCGAGTTCGGGCGAGCGTATCATTTAACCATGAAATTACCATGAATCAACAATGTTTAAGTTCGTTTCGTTTATGGCAGCCAAATATTTATGTTTCGGGCAAGGATGCTCTCACAGCTCCGACGCATCCCTGGTAAGGTCCCTGACCCATTTGTATTTTTTGAATCTGATCATGACCCAGGGGATCTTTCCGACCTCGTCGAGGCAGGTGCAGGCATATACGGCAAAGACGTGCCACTTAAAAACAAATGCCCCAAGCACTGCAAGCGGGATAGCTATCATCCACATGCTCACGATCAGGCTGTAGAGATCAAAGATCGTGTCCCCGCCGCCGTCAAGCACGCCGTTTATCGTGACTGTATTCACGCATCTGCCGATCATGTATACCGCCATGATCACCATCATTCCCGTCAGGTATTCCCTGGCTTCATCGGTGAGAATGACTGCCCCTACTATGAAGGGGGTCATTGCAAGTATAAGTCCGGTTGAGATAAATCCGACTACGTATGATATGTTCTTTAACCTGATACCGTAAGCCTTGCCCTTCTCTAGCTTTCCGGCTCCAAGCTCATTGCCCACCATGATGCCTGCTGCCGTTGCGATACCGTTGCAGGCGCAGCATATAAGGTCTCTTACTACAGATGCCACCGAATTGGCTGCAGCCGCATCCTTCCCCATATGTCCTATTATCGCGGTATATGAAGTAAACCCGACGCCCCAGCACAGTCCTCCTCCAAGAAGCGGCAGACACTGTCTGGTAAAGTCCTTCACAAGCTGTTTCGGGGTATGCATAAACCTCGATAAGGCCGGACGTATATATTCAGGCTTTGCGGAAACGATCAGGCACAGAGCCATTTCTATGATGCGGGCCATGGTCGTTGCAAGCGCCGCACCTTTGGAATGCATGGCAGGCAGCCCGAACAGGCCGAATATGAACACCGCATTCAAAATGATATTTGATACTACCGCGACAGCACTTATGAGCACGCAGGGATTCACGTGGTCTGACACCTTCATGATGGTCAGATAGCACTGCGATATGCCTGTGATCAGATATGACCATCCGGCAATGCGAAGATACGCGCTGCCCGTTGCTATCAGGCCGGGATCGGCAGTAAATGCGCCCATGAGTATCCCGGGGATGAACTCGCACGCAAGGAAAAATGCTGCGGAAATAATCAGATTGCATCTGATGCAGAGATTGAATATATCCTCGATAGTATGTCTGTCGCCCTTTCCGAAGTACTGGGCTCCAAGAATGGATCCTGCCGCAGTAACGGACAGCACAAACATATTCTGTACAAACTGCACCTGAGTGGCAAGCGACACCGCAGTCATCTGATCCTGTGCAACCCTGCCGAGCATAAAAGCATCCGATGCCGCGACGGATGCAAGCATCAGGCTCTGCAGCGCGATTGGAAAAGCGATCCGCTTAAGCTCCCTATTGAATTGTTCTTTATCTATTACGTATGTCATGTTTGGTATGCAGCAGTATTGTTATCGGTGTCAGGTGATCGGTGTGACGCCGTCCTCTCACGATATGATGCAGGGAAGGCCGTGCTCCTCAAGCTGTATGTCAAGCTCGATCATGTCATATATCTTATGCTCGATAAAATACGAAAAGATTATATCCGTCTTGTCGCAGGGCGACAGCGCATATCCTGCTCTTGCCAAAAGATCCTTTGATTCGTCTATGTCAAGCTTTGCTCCCACGCACAGGCAGAGTGCCGTAAGCTTATTTGGATGGTAGTCTCTGTTGTTCTTAATCTTTGAAAAGATTTTCTTATCGACTATAGCTCTCTTGTAGACATCCGAATTCGCCATCTTTTTTTCCTGAATCAAAAACATCAGATACTGCGAAAAAGTATCGGAGATATGCCGCATACGCTCATTAAGGCTGCTCTCAAGCTCGGGTACTGAAATTGACTGCCGGAATTTTACATCCTCCCCGTAAGCGCCCCCTGAAGGAGCAAGATCTGCAGCATCTTCTGCCTCGTCTGCATATCCAAGATCTTCCTGATCGTATGAGTCATCCCCATAACCAAGGGAGCCCTCATCTTCAAATATACCGGC
>JAILPG010000019.1 GCA_024699595.1 Lachnospiraceae bacterium
GGCGTTGCATCCTCCGGGTTCATTTCGCTGACGATCCGCTCAATCCCGTCCGCCACATAGAACACTTCCCCGCATATTCCGAACGCCTCGGCATAAGCCCTGGCCTTCCGGTAGGAGGTCGTTAAATAGATGTGATCGCACGCGCCGGCAGCCTTTTTTCTGATGATCCTGTAAAGCGCTGCAAAGAGCGGCTTTAGCTCCTCGCGGTCCATCCTGATTTGTCCTTTCTCTGCTTTGCGATAAATTACATGTTTATTTCGGAGCGCGTAATCGCTGTAAAAATCGATCACCGCATGACAGCCTGCGATCAGCTCCTCCCTTTCTGCATCCGGAAGCGAAAGAGCGAATTCCCCGGTTCCGTGATAAAGCGGAAGCGGCATGCGGCCTTCATCAACAAAACTCTTCACAAGACGTTCCTTAAGCTCCTGATTCCATCTTGCATCCTTTTTTCCGCCGTCATAAATCCGCCCGAAAAGCTGTACCCATCTCTTGTCAAGTTCCGTATTCTGCATGATTTTACCTCCTGTAACCTGCATTTTTCCTATATAATCCTAATCAATTTCCAATCCGTCGCCCGGAAGTCCTTCAAAAAAATCATCAAAATCACCATCCCGGTCATTATCTTCGTCATCATCAATCCTGACAAAAGTCCCCAATTCATCAAACAGTTCTTCAGGAATTTTACCCGTCCAATCCGAAAGATCTCTGGCTTTTTCCCATTCAAGGATGAATTCCCACAACGATACCATCGGATTACTGTTGTATTTTCCCTTGCACTGCAAAACCCTGTTCTCTTTATCAACCTCAATCGTCACGATAGAATCGTCTTCCTTTCCCAGCTCCGCAGAGCGCAGGAAACATATTCTTGTTTCATGGCGAAGAATACGCGACTCGTATGATCTCACGCAGTTGCCCTGCTGCTCGGATTCTCTCTCAAGATCGGCCGGGGATTTAGGTACAATGATCCGGTATTTTTCACCGGCATATTCCAGGGGTTTTGCATATTCAACGGCAGCTTCCCAGATTTTTTTCTCAAAGACACATATACTTTCCTCTGTTTTGGTCATAAGCTCGACACACTTCGAAGCAAGATGCTTCGGATATTTCTCAACATGCTTTATTTCCAGCATCTCCTGAAGAAACAATGCCTGTCCCCATTGAAACAAAAACAGGTTCATATTCCGTCCATATCCCTGCTTTTCCG
The DNA here is from genome assembly GCA_024699595.1 of Lachnospiraceae bacterium. The sequence continues at coordinate 1,205 of JAILPG010000019.1, forward strand.
ATATGACAAAAAGGTACTCCAGAAAAGAGCTGTTTCGGAAGTTATATAAAACTTTTGCATCCTTAAAATTATTAACGTAAGCATAATGGAGAACACAAAAACCGTATAACAGCACCGTCAGCTGACCGGCAGGTATGATATCTCTTATATTTCCGGAAATATACATATCAATGGCTCTCTTCGCCGTATCGATTCCCATTGCCTGCTGAATGATCCACATAGCCGGAAAACTCTGGAACAACATCGAATCCTGCGTTTCAAGATCAGGAATAATATCCTTTAACAATTTCTTTTTGGAAACACCTCTGCGCTCAGATAATCTCTGCAGCATATATCTGTAAAGCGCCGGTGACATCTCGTACATGCTCAGCTGAAGTTCTTCATAGTGGCACATGTCCACATTAGAACGACAGTCTACCGAGACATACTGCGGGTTGATCCCGCTATAGAAATCAATCTGGTACGAATAGTCTTCTCTGTCACCCAGCATTTCCCGATGCATGCATTTTTTGTCCCAAAAATTCTTAAAGCACTCTGTTTTGTTCCTTTCCACCGCCGGCGAAAACTCAAAAGAATAATCTCTGTCTTTATCCGTTATCCTTTCGCTGCCAAAAGAAGACTTACAGAATATTAACGGATCATTGAGCACGAAAAAATCGCCATGCCGGATCATTTCCACCGGCTCCAGCATATATAAACGATGTAACGCGATACCGGCCAGCACCGAGCGAAATCTCCCGGTATTTTCAATATGATCCAGCCAATTCACATGATTAAGAACTATCTTCTCTCCCGTTCCGAGTCCGGCCAGAAAAGACTTTAACGCACTTCTGCTCAACCGTTTACGCAAAGATCCTTCCTCGATATAGTACTGTTCCTGACTCACAATAAAGACTAACCTCGCTTTTTTCCGGGATATACTGTCGATGCGTTCTATCGCAAAATCACATCCGCTTTCCATAACCACATGAAAGTTGTATCTGTGTTGATTTCGCGGTTGTGTTGTCTTAAGATTAAGCTTCTCAAGTTCCTCTTTATCCAAAATCAGATCCTTAACGTTTATCATCTGTGCTTCTCTGGCCATGTCATCCTCCCTGTGTTTTATGTTTTATTTCCATCTGCTTTTTTCATCTGCATTCATTGTAACCCCATATCCGGATTCCGTGTCGTAAACGGACCTCTATGTACACGTTCATGTACATCAGGGCATAAAAAGAGCCGATCCATGCGCTTTTGCACAGATCGGCATCTCTTCACGTTGATATGTTTATCAACTCATATAAATTTTATTGGGACAATCCATTTCATCCACAATTCCAAGAAGATCTTCTTTGATAAACATCTCTTTAACCGTCTGCTGTCGATCAAACACTTCAATATTCACAGGATATTTCTCGCCATTTTTTAACAGGGTCTCTGCAGATACAGAAAGATTTGTGATCGTATCAATATCTACAACGTATTGTTCTATGTACGCCCCGGAGATTCCTGCATCATCATCCGTTTTGACCTTTTCCAGATAAAGCTTGTTCTTTACAACATAAACAAAGTCATAATACGCACGATCGTGCGCCCTACCCAAAAGAGTCTTGTAGTATACCGTTAAGCCCCTGTAGTCTATACCGGGCGTTCCCGAGATCACGACACTTGCCTTATCTTTATTTAGTAGATCTTCTAATTCCCTTTCCCGTTCAGCCTTAAGTTCATCGTCCTCCATTATTCTGTTTATCGTTGCCTGCTCGATGATCTTGTTTATCGTTGCCTGCTCGATGATCTCTTGATCCTCTTCATTCTTTTCTTCAACATCAAATGTATGATAAAAATATTCTGTGGTCTTTCCGATTTCCCGTAATCTCTCCGATGCTTCCACTCCCACAGCCAGATACTTTATACCAACAAACATGGTCGGATGAAAATCGATTGAATATCCCAGCATGGCACAGGGTTTTTCAAAAACCGTATTAATATTGATCGTCGGACGTATACGGTAACTGCGCGAGAAAGGGCCTCTGTATCTCCTATCCTCTATAAAAAAGTAGATCCCCGGCTCAACAAGTCCGGCCAACGCGCCTTCCAAATTGATCACCGGCCTTTCTCCCAGCTTCCCCTTTATCAGATTCGTGGGAACAAATACATCTTCCCCTTTTCTGTCCGCGGGGGCATCACGCAGCGTCCGAAAATCATATCTGCTCAATTGTCTGTATTTCTCTTTATATTTGCGGTCCCAG
>JAILPG010000027.1 GCA_024699595.1 Lachnospiraceae bacterium
ATGCAGAACAAAGTATTTCAGTTATTGGTTGACAATACCTCCGGTGTTTTGAGCCGTATCGCCGGACTCTTTTCCAGGAGGGGCTACAATATCGAGAGCATCACCGCAGGCATCACCGCGGATCCCCGTTATACCAGGATCACCATCGTGACCAGCGGGGATGATGAGATATTGGAGCAGATAGAAAAGCAGCTTTCTAAGCTCATCGATGTCAGGGATATCCGGGTGCTTGAGCCGGATAACTCCGTATACAGGGAGCTCTGCATGATAAAGATCGAGGCTGATGCGAAGACCCGCCAGGGCATCATTGCCCTTGCCAATGTTTTCAGGGCAAAGGTGGTCGACGTGGCCAGCGACTCACTTATAGCCGAGATCACAGGAAACCAGTCAAAGATAAACGCTTTTATCGATCTTTTAAGTGATTTCAGGATCCTTGAGATCGCAAGGACAGGTATCGCAGGACTCCAGAGGGGGACCGAGGGAGTCATCTGGCTGGATCCCTGATAACGCTTTATCCCAAAGGTTGTTAACGGCCTTATCCCGGCCGATCAATATACGTTTCTATAATAAAACAAAGGAGACTAGAACAATGGCATTAAACGACACAAACCCCATCTACTACGAATCAGACTGTAATCTGTCAGTGCTTGACGGAAAGACCATAGCCATCATCGGCTACGGAAGCCAGGGCCACGCTCACGCTCTGAACCTTAAGGATTCCGGCTGCAATGTTATCATCGGCCTTTACGAAGGTTCAAAGTCCTGGAAAAGGGCCGAAGAGCAGGGCTTAAAGGTTTATACCGCTTCCGAAGCCGCAAAGAGAGCTGACATCATCATGATCCTCATCAATGATGAGAAGCAGGCTGCTATGTATAAGGAGAGCATCCTTCCCAATCTGGAGGCCGGAAATGTGCTTATGTTCGCCCACGGCTTCAATATCAGGTATAAGCTGATCGTGCCTCCCGAAAATGTGGACGTTGTTATGATAGCTCCCAAGGGCCCCGGCCATACCGTAAGGAGCGAGTACCAGGCAGGAAAGGGAGTTCCCTGTCTTATCGCAGTCGAGCAGGATTACAGCGGCAAGGCAAAGGATATAGGTCTTGCTTATGCTCTCGGGATCGGCGGAGCAAGGGCCGGAGTTCTCTGGACCACATTTAAGACCGAGACCGAGACCGACCTCTTCGGAGAGCAGGCCGTTCTCTGCGGCGGAGTATGCAAGCTTATGCAGACCGGCTTCGAGGTTCTCTGCGAAGCAGGCTATGACCCCAGGAATGCTTATTTTGAGTGTATCCACGAGATGAAGCTCATCGTTGACCTCATCTATCAGTCAGGCTTTAAGGGAATGAGATATTCCATTTCAAATACCGCTGAGTACGGTGACTACACCATCGGCGGAAAGATCATAACCGACGACACCAAGGCAGCAATGAAGAAGGTGCTTTCCGATATCCAGGACGGAACCTTTGCAAAGGACTTCCTCCTCGATATGTCGGATGCCGGCGGCAGGGTTCACTTCCAGGCTCTCCGGGACAAGGCTGCAGAGCATGTTTCCGAGAAGTACGGCGAAGAGATAAGAAAGCTCTACAGCTGGTCTGATGAAGATAAGCTTATCAATAACTGATCGAAGATCGTGAATGAAAAAGAACTGAGCAGGGAAAAAACAATAATAAGGGCCAGCGTTGTCGGGATCATTACCAACATCCTGCTGGCCTCCTTTAAGGGAGCGGTGGGGTTATTATCTAACTCCATCGCTTATGTTCTTGATGCTGTAAATAATCTGTCCGACGTTTTATCATCCCTTGTGACCATAATCGGGGCGAAGCTCGGGGCTAAGAAGCCGGATAAGGAGCATCCTTTAGGGCATGGAAGGATAGAGTATTTAAGCGCTCTCATTGTTTCCGCCATTGTTCTCTATGCGGGAATAACCTCCCTTATCGAGTCGGGCAAGAAGATCATCGATCCCGTGGAAGCGGATTACAGCACTCCCGCGATAGTGATCATCATTGCCGCTATCTTTGCGAAGCTCCTTCTCGGGGCGTATGTTAAGAGAGAGGGAAAGAAAGTGAATTCGGGAGCACTCATTGCTTCCGGTACCGACGCATCCTTTGATGCGGTCATATCTTTATCGGTACTTGCCAGCGCCATCATAAACCTTACCCTGGGCTGGTCTCTTGAAGCCTGGGTCGGTCTCTTTATCTCCATCGTCATAATAAGAGCAGGTATCGATATGATGAAGGAGACCATCGATGATATCATCGGACACAGGAGCGATGCTGAGATCTGTAAGAGGATAAGGGCCATCCTTTCCGATGAACCGGAGGTAAGGGGAGCATACGACCTCAATCTCTTTAATTACGGGCCCGACAGATATTACGGCTCGGTCCATCTGGAGCTCCCCGACACGATGACCGTGGAGCAGGTGGATATCCTTACGAGAAAGGTCCAGCTTTCCGTATACCGGGAGACCGGAGTTATATTGACAGGTGTGGGTGTATATTCCTATAACACCACAAATGAGGAAGCGGCGCGGATCCATAATATCGTTCAGGAGACCGTCCTTTCCCATGACTGGGCTCTCCAGTTCCATGGCTTCTACGCAGACACGAAAAAGAAGAAGATCCATTTTGACGTGGTGGTAAGCTTTGATATCGATAACTCCGAAGCCCATGACATCTTGATGAAGGAAGTCGGAGACCTTTTCCCGGACTACGACTTAAGCCTTGTGACCGATCTGGATGTGTAGCAGTGGATGACAATGGTATCCCTGAAGGAATGGTCGTCTTTGAAATAAGCGATAATCTTGTGGACATCCTGCACGTGGAGGTCTATGAGAAGCTAAGGAGACAGGGAATAGGGACAGAGCTGATACGGATGCTCTTAAACTGTTTTTCGTCGACGGAGATGCCCTTTATCGTGCAGGCTGTTTATTCCATGCTCTTCACATAGGGCGGAGCATTTTTTTTCGCGATCGAAAGTGCTTTGCATTCATCAACTGTTACATGGATATCCCTGCTTTCCGTCTTTCTCAGGGAAAAGCCGCATTGATCCAGGGCCTGCTGCTTATCTTTTCCCAGGGATCCGCTTTCAAAAAAGGTCCTTCTTACTTTATCGTTCAGTGCTTCCCTGTGATAGCCTTCCGGCAGAGGATATATGCTTGAGGGATCCTCGGCGTATATCCATTTCAGCTCTGCTTCTGCATCATCGCTGTATTCCGCTGACTTAAGCTCCCAGATAAGAAGTGATAGAAGATCATCACTGCTGCTGTCCCGGACTGTCATGCCCCGATAGCACTTCCGGACCAGATCTTCAGCCACATCCTTGTCGATCAGGTCGGCATATTCGTATTTTGTTTTTCTATCTATCATTCTGATATTCATGTCTGTTCTGTACGGAATAGATCTCATACATTCCATAACCATATGTGATACTGTTTTAAATGTCAACACTTGTCTGCACAAAAGATCCTGTTATCCTGATGCGGGATCATCAGCGGTCCGACCTGCCCATAAGAGCATTGAAACCGGAAAATGCAGATGTTCCACCGGTATAGATTGATGGTATAATGGATTATTATCGATCTCTCAGAAGATGGTATTAGGTGCAGTTGTTTTTTGACGGATAAATGATCTAATATGGATGCAGAAAAAAATATAAGGAGCCTTGATATCGAACTCGCTTTAACTTTTGCAAAGATAGGCTTATTTGCCGTCGGGGGAGGGTACGCGGTGCTCTCGATCATCGGGAATATCTGCGTGGAAGAGAAAAAATGGATCAATCAGGACGAAATGATGGATATAACGGTGATCGCCGAATCCACTCCCCGACCGATAGCGATCAACTGTGCCACGTATGTCGGCTACAAGCAGGGTAAGCTTCCCGGCGCTGTTCTTGCGACTCTTGGAGTAGCGATACCTTCGTTTGTCATTATCTTTGCCATATCCATGTTTCTGGAAGGATTCTTGGAGATCACATGGATAGCACACGCATTTCAGGGTATCAAGATAGCGGTCGGTATCCTGATACTTGATGCGGCGATCAAGATGATCGGGAAGATGCAGAGGAAACCGCTGCAGATAGGTATACTTTTGGCTTCTTTTGCCGTGATAATGCTTATCAACGTGCTGAAGCTGCACTTATCATCGATAGTGGTAATGCTTACGGCGGCGTTTGTCAGTGTATCCTTCTTTCTTGCGGATAAAGCTCGCAGAAAGGAGGAAAAGGCTTGATATTCCTGGATCTTTTGATAGGATTTCTGGAAGTCGGACTGTTTTCTTTTGGCGGAGCGTATGCGGCGATACCGCTTATCAGAGATGTGGTTTTCTCTCACGGCTGGATGGATGATGAGATGCTATCTTACATGATAGCGGTCAGTGAGAGTACGCCGGGTCCTATTATGGTGAATCTTGCCACTTATATAGGCAGCAATAAGGGAGGCCTTCCCGGAGCGGTGATCGCCACGGCGGCGGTCATACTGCCCGCATTTTTCATTATTCTTTTTATTCTGGTGCTTTCGAAGAGCCTTCTTGGGAACCCTTATCTGCAGGCAGCTCTCAGCGGACTTAAGCCCTGTGTGATCGGCGTGATCCTATCAACAGGCGTATATATGATCCTCGGCAATTGCTATATGATGACGGATAACAGTGTTGATCTTACAGCAGTTCTCATTACCTTCGCCCTAGCGTTGATCTATTTCGGCTCCGGAAGATTTATCAAAAAAGGACTGTCACCCATTGGACTTATATGCCTGGCGGCTGTGGCCGGGGTGACCGTCTATGGGATATGATGGATCAGAGCCGGAAGGTATTTTCATACAGGAGTGAAAAAATGTCTGGTATTCCGATACAATACTCTTTATACGCACGTAAGAAATAATGCAAAGGAGAATGAAAAGTGCTTACACATGCCGGAACAAAAAGAATTGAAACTGAACGTTTGATACTTCGTCGATATGAGTATTCGGACATTGATTCAATGCTTCGAAATTGGATAGCTGATGGTGAGACGCAGTGGGATTATGGCGAGCCATGCTATTCAACTCCCGAAGAAGTAAGAGAATTGTTTGATACAAAGTATATTGTTTCTTATTCAAGGGATGACTATTATAGGTGGGCTGTGATCGAAAAAGGATCACAGGAGTGTATTGGGCAAATAGCATATTTTTCTGTAGACACTGAAAATCAGCATGGTGAGATCGAGTATGTTATCGGACCGGAATATCAAGGGAAAGGATATGCCACGGAGATGACGAGAGCAGTCATTAACTATGGATTCGAAAAGATAAATTTCAACAGAATTGAGATTGACTGCCGTACGGAAAATGAAGCCTCACGAAGAGTTATTGAAAAGTGCGGACTTACTTATGAAGGGGTATTTCGTGACTTCTTTTGGAGAAAGGATCACTTTGAGGGGAGAAGGGTATTCTCCATATTAAAAAGTGAATGGAATAATAATAGGATTTATTTTACAGCATAGCACAAAACACATGTCCTGTACTATACGAATCAGTGCCCGTTCAATGCAAAATATGTCCCGGTTTTGGAGCAGACGGCAAAAAAATGGTATTGCATTCAAGGGGACCCAAAAAACTACGTTTTGACTACGATTCACGAAAGATAAATAGGGAAGTGCAATAATTGCACTCCCTATTGACAATTAAGTGCAAATATTGCATTATAACAATAACGGAGGTGCAATATGAGGGCGATTAAGGAATTGAGAAAAGAAAAGAAACTAACCCAGCAGCAGGCGGCCGAGATACTCAGTATATCTTTGAGATCATATAAATCATATGAAAACGATGCTGACAAGGTCGGCACTTTAAAATATAACTATATTATTGACAGACTTAGTGCTATAAACCCGATAGACGAAGAACACGGAATACTGGAGTTGGAATTTATAAAAGATAAATGTAAGGATGTCCTTTCGGAGTATCCGGTTCATTATTGCATTTTGTTTGGCTCTTATTCTAAAGGGAAAGCCGTGGAAACCAGTGATGTTGATTTGCTTATTTCATCAGATGTAAAAGGGCTAAAGTTCTACGGCATGGTTGAAAAACTCAGGACAGCGCTACATAAGAAGGTTGATGTATTAAGCCTGGAGCAGCTTAAGGATAATCTGGAACTGACAGGCGAGATTTTAAAGGATGGAATTAGAATATATGGATAATACCAAAAACGATCATTATTATCTCGATAAGATCAAAACGGATTTAGCATTCATTGTTGCACATATGAAAGACGTGGATGCACAGGAGTTAAATGACAACGAGATACTGCTTGATTCCATGCTCTTTAGGATGATCCAGATTTCGGAGAATGTCAAAAAACTATCTACAGAATACAGAGAAAGCGAAAACGCATTACCATGGAATGAACTGATTGGCCTTAGGAACCGTATAGTGCATGATTACGGGAATGTTGATTTGAATATCGTATTTGAAACATTGAAATATGATATTCCGGATCTCTTGGAGCAGTTATCATCTATAGAAGAAATACAACCTGAATAAAGAATTATCTTGGATGAATAACTGCCCATAGGGGGATGATGAAGAATGGTAAAGCAGATTGTGAGGGATCCGTTCTTTCTGCAACTAAAATCCGAACCGGCAACGGAAGCGGACAAGCAGGTGATCACGGATCTGACAGATACATTAATGGCAAATAATGACAGATGTGTCGGTGTGGCGGCAAACATGATCGGGTCACGAAAGCGGATCATCATTGTTTCAGCCGGGCTCTTCAGTTTCATTATGATCAATCCGGTGATCACGAAGAAAACCGGAAAGTACGAGACGGAGGAGGGCTGTTTATCTCTGGAAGGTGTAAGACCCTGCACCAGATATAAAGAGATTGAAGTGGACTACCTCGACCGGAATTTTAAACGGCAGCATGGTAAGTTCGCTGATTTTACCGCACAGATTATTCAACATGAAATCGATCATTTTGAGGGAATACTGATCTAATGAACATACAGATTTTTGGAACAAAGAAATGCAACGATACAAAGAAAGCGGAGCGCTTCTTCAAGGAGCGGGGCATCAAGTACCAGTTCATCGACATGAAGGAAAAAGGCATGAGCAAGGGGGAGTTCACCTCTGTTGCCCAGGCAAACGGTGGCATTGACGCGATGCTGGATCCAAACTGCAAGGACCAGGATACCCTTTCTCTGATCCGGTATACCGCAGAAGAGGACAAACTACGGAAGATTCTGGAGAATCCCCAGGTGATCAGGACCCCCGTTGTCAGAAACGGTAAGCAGTCTACGCTGGGCTACCAGCCGGATGTGTGGAAGAAGTGGGAGTGAACGATGTTTGAGCGAGTGAACGATGTTTGAACGAGTGAACGATCATTGATCTCGAGAAGAAAAAGGGGTGCAGAGAGACCGTCTTTCCGGAGGAAGGTAAAAAGTCATGTTGCATATCAGCAGATATAGGGAAGAATACTAAATTCCGAAAAAAGTATCTAAAACCCACAAAACAGAGCGTTTTAGGTACTAATTCCGGGGAAAAAGCGGTGAACGCCCCGAGGAAAAGACAGAAAAAGTACCTAAAACCCGCAAAATAGAGCGTTTTAGGTACTAATTTGAGGGGAAATGCGGTGAATGCCCTCAGGAAAAGGCAGAAAAAGTATCTAAAACCCGCAAAACAGAGCGTTTTAGGTACAAATTCCGGGGGAAATGCGGTGAACGCCCCGAGGAA
>JAILPG010000057.1 GCA_024699595.1 Lachnospiraceae bacterium
GTTTAGTAAGGATTCAACTCAATCCAGGTTCATTATATAATAACAATCGCCTAAGGCAATCGCTAATTTTTGCGAAGGTGGAACTGCCGCCTCGGGTGAGTGAGTAAGTGAGTGAGTTTTCAATAGTGTGGTATGGGAACCCGCTCCCTTTCTACATTTGTTGAGTGAGCTATTTTCTCCTAAGCGGAAGGTCAGCGGTTCGAATCCGCTCAGGAACGTAAAAGTGCCGGAAGGACATAAGTCTTCCCGGCACTTTTGTATTTCCAGATATGTTTTACGCTGATGGCTTTTCAGATGTTCCCGTAAAAGCTTTCGAGAAAATCATCGGGAAGCTTTACGGGATCCCAGCCGTAATCTTTATAGGCTGTAATATCAAGTCCGTTCATATCAACATATTCTTTTATTATATAACCCCTTAAATATTCCCTGTCTTCCTCGGTTATTTCCGTAAATTCTTTATAGTGATCACCGAAGATCTTTTTGGCGCTGTCAGTGTAATTGCTTCCATCCTCGACGATCTCCATGTCTTCAACCTCATAGCCGGTGTCAGTGCTTCTTATATGCATGACACCGGGATAGGAACCGCCGGATTCACACTCAAGGATATCTCCGTTCTTATCATAATTGAATATCCAAAAGTCGCCGTAGACACTGTAAAGCTGATTATATGCATCCTCAGCGATTATCACAGGACAGGGGATGGAAACATCTGCATCCGGATAGTTTTCTGCGAATTCATCTATAAGATAATCAAAGAGCACTGTATAAAAGAGCTCAGGCCCGGTGTATTCATACGGCGGAAGAACTGAGGTCTTCTTTTCTGCCGAAGCTTTGCTTCCCGCATCCGATGCTACAAATTCCGAAAGCGGCTCATACTCAAATCTTTCGCAGCAATTGTCCATATTATCATAGTTATCATTGTATTCATCTTCCGTTATGGTCTCATAATCCTCGCCGTCATAGGTAAACATCCAGGGTTCTTCCTCATTTTCATAGGAATCATATTTGTAGCCGTACTGTAACACCAGATCCGTAGAATTTGCCATAAGGCAGTATATATCAAATCCCGATTCTCCGGCTCCTGCCGACCACACATTGACGATCGCATAGTTATCATAAGCATAATATCTGTCTCTTGCCGTTCCCGTCACTACAAGGACAGGCTCCCTGTCAACAATGGTATAAATGTCATAGACAACACCCTTGAACTCATAATTGGCAAAGACACCGATAAACAGCTCATCTATTCCGTCATTGTTGATATCCTTATAAGCATAGCCTATATCCTTTAGCGGATCGTCTTCTGATGATGCGGCAGCAATATAGATCTCTGCACTGATGTCTCCATTTTCAAACATCGTATCTTCGGAAATATTGCTTAGTGCATTTACATATTCGGAAAGAACATCCTTATACAGATCTTCTCCCTTTGTACCTGCACCCGCCGCGTAGGTATATCCGGATGCTCCGGTTAACGATGCTATAATCTCATCAGCTGCATCCTCAAGTCTTTCTATATCCTCGGGCATTTCATCAAGCTCATAATCCCACTGCATTTCGGTGGGAAAGCCCCGTACCATGTCATATTCATCTCCGTCATCGCCTGCAAGCTCACCGATCTTTTCATAAGGCCCGCCGGCATATTCTTTGGGAAGCTCTACCGCCCACAGGGAAAAGATAAGGCCTCCGAAGCCCTTATCAAACCATTCCTTTGCAAATATATCTATCCTGTCTGCGGAAACATCAACCATTACTATATCCGCAACTTCCTCCGGGATATCTATACTGAACAGCTCGTTTAAATATTTATAACCTTCCTCTGAGGCATCAGATGATACAGCTTCTTTTTTTGCAACCTTTTTATCATCGGCCTTATCCTCTGTTTTAAGAGCATCTTCATTGATCTCATAGAGATCTGAAGCATCTCCGCAGCCTGCAAGCTGGGCAGCCGTCAGTCCCATTATCATAAGCAGTGCAAGAATCCTTTTTTTCATTATTTATTTCCTCCTGATCTTTATCTTTATTCCCGCAGGCAGTAAGCCGGAAAACACCGGCTCCCATCCCCGGGGGGTTAATACCCGTCTGTCCTGTCCTTAATATGGAGTCGGAACCTCGGGATAGTTGGCCATATCCGGGCAGAGAGCCTCAAGATAGATACCGCTCTGGGGCTCTGCATCGATCACCTCTCCATCATCACTTATATACCATTTATCCAGGAAATTATATATGTAATGATAATATTCGACCATATCATCCTCAGTATGACTGTAATTTAATACGATGTCGCCCGTGCCGCGGCAGAAAAGGCTCAAAGGCTCGTCTCCTTTAGGCACAAGCTCGGAAACAGGATCAAAGCCGCACAGATACTCAGCTGTTTCACTGTCTATGTTCGTACCGGCATATTCACAGATCTCATCAGTCTCGCTGTTATAGAAGAAATAATAGGTCTTCCATGTGTGTCCGAGATAGATCTCGTTTTCGATATCATAGACGGCATCATAGCTGCTGTCCACCATCCTGAACCGGTTTTCTTCGACTGGATCTTCGTATACATATCCGATGGTGGAAAAATCAGCAATGACAGGCTTTCCTTCAGCTACATACCAGATATCCGTAAGACGGCCCGTAGCATATTCCTCGTCAAACATAACATATGTTACCCCACCTATGGTCATTTTGCGTTCTTCCGATGCAAAACCCATTCCGGCATTACTGTCATGCAGCATTTCACATCCGTCCGCCCCCGCAAACCAGATCTCTCCGACAACTGCGGAAAAATCTTCAAAGTCATCCTGCGGCTCACCGATGAGTGCAAAGGCTTCATCTGTACCGTCGCCGTCAAAATCATCCTGATCAAACAGCATTATCTCATCCCCAGTACATCCCGATTCATCCATAAGAAGAGTGAAGAGATCGACCTTTTCCGTTTCTGGTTCTGTATCCGTCTGCGAGATCTCTTCTTTAACATCTTCTTTTTTGGCTTTCTTAGTTTCTTCATCAGATGTGGAATCTTCTTTGTTATCTTTGTTTACTTCATCAAGAAGCCCCATATCCGAAGGAACCGCGATATTATCATAATTTCCCGCACAGGCGGTCATTGTAAGCATCGCCGTTACTGCTATAAGGCTTATAACTGTCCTTTTTTTCATGATCATCATCCTTTCCCGCTTTTCCGTAAGCTTTCGGAAAATGTACGATATAGAGATTGTATTTAAATCCGTATCTTTTTTCAAGTAAAGCAGATCCCGCTGTCTGTTTTCCTTCCTGCATCCTCTTAAGGCCGTTAGGAAAAATTGATCGGCCCGGGTTTTTATTAACGACACAATAGGGATCTGAATTCCCGTTCCCTTACAATGAAATATGCAGTCAGTGTTAAGATTCCCGTGATGACCCAGGAGAGCGGATAGACGTGGAAGAGTGCCTCAAAAGTATGGACTTTTGAAACGTACAGAAATACATATAAAAGCCTGAATACACAGGTCCCGAATATTGATATGAGTGCCGGCAGCAGTGAATGGTTCATTCCCCTTAAACATCCTCCGCTCACTTCATAGCTTGCTATCAGAAAATGAAGGAAAAATGCGCTCATCACACGCTTCATCGCAAATTCGGTGACCAAAGGATCAGTGGTGAATATCTTGATAAGGCTGTAGCGAAACGTGACCATCAGGAATACAAGGACAGCTGATGAAAGCATGCCAAACCCCATGCAGGTACGAAAGACCGCCTTACATCTGTCGATCTTCTTTGCTCCGAAGTTCTGGCTGGTAAAGGTTACCGCGGCCTGTGAAAACGCGCTTATCACACAATAGGATATAAAATCGAAATTCGCTGAGGCCGTGGATCCTGCAATGGCTGCTGCCCCAAAGCTGTTTACCGATGACTGGATGACCACGTTTGACAGTGAGAATACCGCACCCTGCAGACCGGCAGGCAGACCTATCCTCATCATCCGGTCCAAATATTTTTTGTTTATCCCAAGCTTCCTAAGATTAAGCCTGAATGTCTCCTCTTCGGTAACCAGATAATATATTATGAGCCCCGCTCCGAAAAGATTGGATATCACTGTCGCAAGTGCCACTCCTATCACATGAAGATGAAAGACTATCACAAATAAGAGATTAAGAAGCACGTTGATAACACCTGACAGTACAAGAGCATACAGAGGTCTCTTACTGTCTCCCTTGCTGCGTAAAATGGCTGAACCGTAGTTGTATACCATGATCGCGGGCATAGCAAAGAAGTATATCCTTAAATATATGACGGCAAGGCTCATGACCTCTTTGGGCGCACCCATCAGGCGGAGTATCGGAGCAGAGAGAGAAATGCCGATTATTATGAGCAGTACTCCCGCGATAAGGGAGACCGTTATTACAGTATGTACGGTCTCATTGATCCTGTCCCTGTGCCCGCTTCCTATCTGCATCGCAATCGTTGCATTGGCGCCTACGGAAAGTCCTACGAACAGGCAGATGATAAGATTGATGACCGCCGCATTGCTGCCTACTGCTGCCATGGCTTCACCTGAAGCAAATCTTCCCACAACAGCAAGATCTGCAGCATTAAACAGCTGCTGAAGCACACTGCTTGCAGCAAGCGGAAGGGCAAAAAGAACTATTTTATCAAGGAGTGAGCCCTCGAGCATATTCAGCTGGTTTGACTGATCTTCTTTAACAGCGCTCATTTTTTTGGATCTTTGATCTGTGTCTGACTCTTTATGGTGACCATATCATCATAATCATTTTTTCTGAAGCTGACAATGACCCGTCAGAGATATGTAAGACATCCCTTCGGAAAAATGCTTGTCTAACCGTTTCATTATTCCCTGTTTAGCTGAAATACAATAAACAGATAATTTATTAATATCCATCCGGATCTGCGTATTGTATTATATACGCATGAAAAACAACGTGACAGACATGACTTCGGGAAATCCCGTAAAACATATCATATTATTTGCACTCCCTTCACTGCTTGGAAACGTATTTCAACAAGTCTATAATCTGGCCGATTCAATGATAGTGGGACAGCTTGTAGGACCTGATGCTCTGGCTTCGGTCGGTGCCACCTCTTCGATAACCTTTCTGTTTTTTGCACTCTGTAACGGTATCGGAGGAGGAGGCGGCATCATCGTGTCCCAGTATTTCGGCGCACATGATGATGACAGGGTCAGAAACTGCATAGTAAATACCGGCTTTATAATGCTGCTTGTGCCTCTTATCTTCGGCATTCTCGGATATTTTACCGCTTCACCCCTTTTAAGGCTGCTAAGTACACCAGACAACATACTCTCGGATGCCGTATCCTATACACGCATTTTATGTCTCGGCCTTTTATTTGTCTCAGTCTATAACTTCACGGCTTCCATGCTAAGGGCCTTGGGTGATTCAAGGACTCCCCTGTTTTTCCTGATCATGTCCACTATGATCAATGTATTGCTCGATATCCTCCTTGTATACTGTTTTAAACTTGGTATAAACGGTGCAGCTTACGCTACCGTCATCGCGCAGTTCATCGCAATGGTCACAAGCTTACTGTTCGCACTTAGAAAAAACCCGTATTTTGCTTTCAGAAAAACAGATTTTTCCATCAGCCTTAACATGACGTTTAAGATCGTAAAACTCGGTGTGCCGCTGTCTCTTCAGTTCGGACTCATCGCGATCTCTTCCATGGCAGTCCAGAGGATAGTAAATTCCTACGGTTCCGTGGTAGTAGCCGCATTTACCGCCACTAACAGGATAGAACAGCTCATACACCAGCCCTATACCACCCTCGGGACCTCTCTTGCCACCTACTGTGGCCAGAACTATGGTGCAGAAAAATATGACAGGGTATATGAAGGCTACAAAAAGGCACTGCTTATCATGTTCTGTCTGACCGTGGTAATGGTTATCTCGATGCATCTCTTCGGTGAAAAGCTGACTGCCCTCTTTGTATCGGATCCCTCGGTAATAAAGCTTGGAGGAACGGGACTTAAGATCACAAGCCTGTTCTATCTTGCGCTTGGTATGATCTATATCATCCGAGGTATACTGACCGGTGTCGGAGATGCCTTTTTTGCCCTGTTTAACGGTATCGTAGAGATCATCGGCAGATTCACGATACCTCTTCTTATGACTAAATATATGGGACTCGGAATACAGGGCATCTGGTGGTCAGCAGGCGTTGTGTGGGTATTAAGCGGCGGGACGGCCTGGATGAGATACTACAGACGGCTGAGAAAAAAGCTCATATCTCCTAAACAGCATATTTATGATCAATAAGTATGCATAATGGGTATACCTTTACACAGGAGGACAGCAGCAGGAACAACAAATACGGCAGTACCGGTCTCGGAATGGCGATCACAAAGAACATAGTGGAGATCATGAACGGCACCATATCCGTCTCTTCAAAAAAAGGCGAAGGCTCGGAGTTTACCGTTATCGTAACTCTTAAAAACTGTGACCATGCCGTGGAGGGTATCATTAATCCGAAGGATATGCATGTGCTTGTAGTGGATGATGAGGAGATCGCCGCAGAACATGCAAGGATCGTCCTCGATGAAGCAGTTATCAAGGCCGATACCTGTTTAAACGGAGAAGATGCCCTTCATATGCTCGAGGTGCAGCACACCAAGCAGGAGCCTTACAACCTTGTGCTCTTAGACTGGAAGATGCCCGATATGGACGGAATTGAGGTAGCGCAGGAAATAAGAAAGCTGTACAGCAGCGAGACAACGATCATAATCCTCACCTCCTTTAACTGGGACGAGATCATGGATGAGGCGCTTCATATTGGCGTTGACAGCTTCCTTGCAAAGCCGCTGTTTGCTTCAAATGTAATAGGTGAGTTTGAGCGTATCGCAAGAAAGAACAATATGTCCATGTTCACCGAAAAACAGAGAGCTGATCTGAACGGCACGAACATACTCATGGCCGAAGATGTCATCATAAATGCCGAGATCATGAAGGAGCTGTTAACTCTTAAGGGAGCTAACATCGATCACGCGATGAACGGAAAGCTCGTGCTCAAACAGTGTAAAACAGCCCCGAAGGACACTATGATGCCGTGCTCATGGATGTGCGCATGCCTGAAATGGACGGTCTTGAGGCTACAGCCAAGATCAGGGCACTAAACAGAGACGATGCAAAGACGATCCCAATTATCGCTATGACTGCAAACGCCTTTGATGAGGATGTGCAGAGGTCTCTGCAGGTTGGAATGAATGCACATCTGTCAAAGCCGGTCGAGACCGACAGACTGTATCAGACTCTTGAGGAGCTGATATGGGAGAGCAGACAGAAAACAGGAAAAATATCCGGCTGAAAAGATGATACACCGGTTTCTTTTATTAAATACAAAGGAATACAGGGCTGGAAAAATGAAAAAAGCAAAAAACAGGGGACTTATGGTCGGTGCGATCACCGGCAGTCTTATCATAGCAGCAATTCTGATAGTAGGCACGATCTGGAGCGGAAGGACATCAAGCCGTGATACGGTAAAAGCCGTAAGAAACGTAAGCCTTTTATATCTTAATGAGTTAGCAGGCAGGCGTGAACAGGTGGTCTCCGAGAAGATAACGGAATACATCACCTTTATGGATGCTGCACTTGGCGTGATCGAAAAGGATGATCTGAGCTCAGTCGAAAGCTTACGGGCCTATCAGGCCAGGATGAAGCTGCTATATAATCTTGAAAAATTCGCCTTTGTGGATGAGAACGGTCTCATCTATACCTCCCGCGGTACAAGGACCGATATAGATCTTTATAGTTTTGATCCAAATACCATCTCAGAACCCGAGATATCCTTGAAAAATACTGAAGGAAACGATAAGAAAGTTATCATAGCAGCACCCGTTGACAGATTTGAATTCGAGGGACAGACCTTAGTTGCCTGCTTTATCGAAATTGACATGGATGTTTTCCTTGAAGCCCTGTCACTTAAGTCAGACACAAACAATACGACCTTCTGCAATATCTATACCTGCGACGGAAAGGCACTTACTGATCTGGTACTGGGAGGACTCTCATCCGATGACAATCTGCTCGAAGCCATTAAAAAAGCATCCTTTGAGGACGGTGAAACCTATGAAACCGTCCAGAATGAATTCGAGGAAGGACGTGAAGGCGTCGCTTCGTTTACCTATGAAGGCATTACCGAAACTCTCAGATATGTTCCCGTCCATCAGACGGACTGGATGTTGACCTATCTGATACGTGAGAGCGTTATCAGCGAACAGATACAGACCATAAGTGACGGTATTATAGAAAGAAGCCTGGCACAGTCATTGATTACCGCACTTGTACTGCTGATAATATCAGGCTTTTTAATAGTCCAGACAAGGAATGCCACCAAGCTTGCCACCGAACAGGCTTCAGCCGAGGCGATACAGCAGGAACTCGAGGAGCGCATAGCTTTGCAGGACGAGCTTTTGGAACAGGAAAAGAGACGGGCCGAACAGGACAATATCATAAACGCGCTGTCATCGGATTATAGGAGTGTATATTATGTGGATCTTGACAGCCTGAGTGCTCTCTGTTTAAGGCAGAACGCTGAAAATGACGATGCAGACGGCATCTCACAGGGCGAGCGCGTATATTACATTGGAAAATTCACGGAATATGCTGAAAAATATGTAACAGAGGAGTACCATGATGCTCTTCTTGATTTCATAAAACCCGAATCCATACGCAAAGGTTTAAAGAATGAGCAGGTAATATCTCTAAGATATCTCATAAATAAGAATGGCAGAGTATCTTATGAAATGCTGAGAATGGCCGGTGTAAGGACCGAAAATGATGATAAGGACGATACCATCCACGCCGTGGTTGCAGGTTTTACTGACATAGATCAGGAGATGCGTGATTCTCTTTCTAAAAATCAGGCTCTCTCCGATGCACTGAAGGCTGCCGAGGAAGCAAGCAAGGCAAAGACCGTATTTCTTTCCAACATGAGTCATGAGATCAGGACACCGATGAACATGATCATAGGTCTTGATTCACTTGCCTTAAACGACCCCGACCTTTCGGTTTCCACTAAGGATTACCTTGAAAAGATCGGCAATTCCGCAGAACATCTGCTCGGACTTATCAACGACATACTGGATATGTCGAGGATAGAATCCGGAAGGATAGTGCTTAACAGTGAAGAGTTTTCTTTATCCGAGATGATAGAACAGATCAATACCATGTTCTCCGACCAGTGCGATGAAAAGAAACTTACCTATCACAGCAAGGTAAGCGGAGATCTGTCCGAGCACTACATAGGAGACGTTGTAAAGCTAAAACAGGTACTTATAAACATTCTCGGAAATGCTGTAAAGTTTACTCCGGAAAATGGAAGTGTAAGCTTTCACGCTGTAAAAAAAGCTTCCTTTGACAACAGATCCACGATCTGCTTCATAATAAGCTATACCGGGATCGGAATGAGCAAAGAATATCTTCCAAAGCTCTTTGACACCTTCGGCAAGGAGGATGAGACCCAGATCAACAAATACGGAAGCTCGGGACTTGGCATGGCTATCACCAGAAATATAGTAGAGCTTATGAATGGTGATATAGAAGTTGAGAGTGAAAAAGGCAAAGGTACAACGATCACCGTAACTGTGACACTTCTTGACTCCGATAATATGACAGGAAAAGATACATACAGGGCTTCTGAATCTGACGGTGAAAACAGCAAGACAGACACAACCGACTTAACCGGAAAAAAGGTACTGCTTGCGGAAGATATGCAGATAAATGCAGAGATCATGGTCAGTATGCTCATGATGCGCGGAATAGAATGTGAAACGGCTGAAGATGGTCAAAAAGCCGTGGAAATGTTTGAATCACAGCCGGAAGGCTATTATGACGCGATCCTTATGGATATGCGCATGCCGCGTATGGATGGGTTACAGGCTACTGCAGCAATACGTGCATCCGAACATAAAGATGCAAAGACTATACCCATAATCGCGCTTACCGCAAACGCATTTGATGAAGACGTACAGAAAAGTCTTCAGGCCGGCTTAAATGCTCACCTTACCAAGCCGATACAGCCGGATATACTGTTTGAAACACTTGAAAAGATGCTGTAGACTTACCAGTTGTCATCTTCATAATAATTATCATCCCAGTCA
>JAILPG010000147.1 GCA_024699595.1 Lachnospiraceae bacterium
TATAGAAGACATGCTCAAGAAACAGCCGAAGATCAATTTCTGGGCACTGCAGAGTATGAATCCGGACATAAAGGCATGGATACAGATTCCAGATACCCCCATTGATTACCCGGTGCTTAACGCGACAAAGGAAGAAGGACAGGACTACTATTTAAGACGGAACTATGAAAAAAAGAAGAACAATCACGGTTCCATATACATCCAGACGGGTTTGAACACACAGTTCGACGATACGGTAACGGTGATTTATGGGCACAACATGAAAGACGGAACGATGTTCGGATGGCTCCACCACTTATCAGAAGAAACAACTGCAGCAGAGCATCCGGAAATGTATATCTACCTGCCAGAGCGGACTATTAAGGCAGAGCTGCTATCCTGCTACACTACAGACGACAGGCTGGTTTTTGAAAAATTCAATGATTTTTCATCAGCGCAGGACCGGCTTGATTACATATATACCTTCGAAAATAAAACTGCGCTGTGCGATCTTAAGGAAAATGATATCGTAAACGGCAAATGCAAGCTTATCACTTTGTCTACCTGCACGAGCGGAGGAACACAGAGGGAGCTCGCACAATATCTTATAACAGACGAGGATTATCATGAGCAAGAGACTGGAAAAAACTGATCTTATACAAAAACTCGCAAACGAATATGGGCTGGAGGGCAAGGCCATACAACAGGATTCGCACTATGATTACAGCACGGGCACGCTTTTTGTTGGCAGCAAGGTGTACCATAAAAGCGATCTTGACAGGGCCCTCCGATTCTTCATGGAAAACAAAAAGAAGGCAAGATCCTTAAACGATGCTGCCTGCGAACTATATGAGATAGGAGAGGTAGCAGTGATGCAGCTAATTGGAATCTGCGAAGAAAACCTCGGGCGCATCGTCTTAACAGAGGGTGCGAAACCCAAGTAAATAGGCCTATTCCCTCAAATTTGCAATTCCCCGAAATTGTGCGACAATGAGCTTAGGAAAAGACAAATATCCCATAATTAAGGAGGAAATATAAATGTCAAATATAAGCACAAAACTAGGGCTCATCCTTACAAAAGATGAGATGAACAGGATCAAGGTAGACGGAGAGAATATAAGCGTAGATCTTCACGCGATGAAGGTCAAGGAAGCAAAAAAGCTCATCATGAACATCATAGCGCTTAATCGCGAAGAGTTCACTATGGAGGTCATCCACGGCTATAATCACGGCACGGCCATCAAGAATATGGTCCACACGGATATAGACAATAGCCGCATTATCTCCAAAAAGGGTCTGGCGTACAATCTTGGCCAGACAGAGCTTACGATAGCTGCAGCATAAGTCTACCGGAAAGGAATTACAATGGTAGGTAACTATAGGATCGTTTACGAGGCGAAGCTGGATAAACAGGAAGCCGTCATAAATATAGAATGCACATGCCCGGTATGCGGAAAACGGAACGGAGTCAGGGTAAAAGAGATCCATCCGAACGTTCACAGCGTACACAATTACTATACCTGCCCTGAATGCGGGACAGAATGGCAGGGAAACACTTATACCAATGGCTGGGACAGGATAGACGCAAGGGCATTTCTTTCCCATAATATGACATCTGTGATAAGGATAGCTTATGCGGTGTTAACCACAATGCTTGGGTTGGCAATTCCTGCATTATTTCCCTTGATCACAGTCATGCACATATCAGCACTCATTATGCTATTGATCGCAAGGCTGGTCGAGCTAAAAGAAACGGGAGACACAAAGAAAATGGACTTCATAAAAGGAACAGTCCTGATAGCCATAGGAGTTAATATCATCGTGCAATGGATATGGCTTATCTTAAAATAATGGAGGTCTTGAATGATAAAAAACTATGTACTCGATACAAACATCCTGCTGCAGGATCCTACGAGCATTTACGGGTTCGACGATAATAACGTATATATCACGGGGACAACACTGCAGGAACTCGACAGTAAAAAGAATGTTCTCGGCGAAGTAGGTTACAACGCAAGGGAATGCATAAGGATCCTTGATACATTAAGGGAAGAAGGTGATCTTACATTGGGAATAGAGCTTCCCAATAAAGGTCATCTTTTTGTTGAGCCGGATGGTGTATCCCAGGAAAACCTCCCAAATGGCTTTGATATATCCAAGCCGGACAACCGGATCTTAAGCACAGGGGTTTATCTGCAAAAGAAACATTCAGTACCGACGATCTTGGTCAGCTCCGATCTGGCGATGAGAATATCAGCCTCCGTGATCTTAGGCGCGGGACATGTGCAGAATTATAAGAACACATTTGTAGAAAAGAGTGATTATACAGGGCATGTAACCATAGAGACAGAGAAAGAAAACATCGACGATCTTTATAAGGTTCATGCACTTCCGGATGAGGCAGTCAGATACGATAAAGAACTCTATGAGAACGAATTCGTGACATTAAAGTGCGGGCAGGCATCAGCACTTACGGTACACCGTGGACACTCATTCGAGCAGATAACCGGTCAGACAATTTTCGGCGGGACAAAAGCCATGAACCAGATGCAAAACTACATAATCTGGGCACTCATGCAGCCGGCGGAGTCGATACCGCTCGTGATCCTCCAGGGCCCGGCAGGCACGGCAAAAACATATCTGTCTTTGGCAGCAGGGTTATCCCAGACATACGTATCTCAACGGCGAGATGAGGGAAGATACTATAAAATGCTCATATCCAGGCCTAACGCAGAAGCAGGAGATCCTGGTTTCGGATATCTGCCAGGCGATCTTGAAGAAAAGATGGCACCATTACTGGCACCATACTATGACAATCTGGAGACCCTGTTCTCCGGCCAGAATAAAGAGGACAGATCCCAGGTACAGATGCAGATCAACGACCTGTTCGACCAGGGCATCATAGAGGTATGCGCACTTTCCTTTATCCGTGGAAGAAGTCTCTCCAATTCATACATCATATGTGATGAAGCCCAGAATGCATCCCAGAAGCT
>JAILPG010000149.1 GCA_024699595.1 Lachnospiraceae bacterium
GGGATTATGAGAAAAAAGCAATAGAATATCTGCTTGAGAGCCCTAAGTTTGGCCTGACCTGGGATATCGGGCATTCCAAAGCGACCGGTGAGAAGGATGTTCCGTTTATCCTGGACCATCAGAAGAAGCTGATACATTTCCATATTCATGATGGATCGGAAAAGCCGCCTAAGAACCATCTGGCTCTAGGAGACGGGGATATCGATCTTTTGAACAGACTTAAGCTTGCACAGAACAGGAAAGCCAGGTGCGTACTTGAGACCAAGACAATAGAAGCCCTGAAGCGGTCGGTTGAATGGCTTGGGAGTAATAAGATAATGGAGGCGGATTAAAGAAGGATCCGGCCCGGCTCCGAATATATACGGAAAGGGAAAATTGCATGCATAAACTGTATGAAAAGAATGAAATAATATTTGCGGTACTGTGGATCGTCATCTACTGCGTTGTTTTAGGTACGATAAGAGGAAGTTTCGGGGATGAGAGTATTGCCATGCTGGCAGCTCTGCTTGTTTTTACTGCAGGGGTCATTGCATTTGTAAGAACAGGTCATCTGGAAAAGAAATATGGTCTTTCGGAATGGCCGAAGGATATGAAAATGTATTTATTCTTCTTACCGGTGTGGATCCTTGCTACGGGTAACATCTGGGATGGATTTGCGCCTTCATTTCAAGGCGCTTCTTTGGTACGCGCGGTACTGTCCATGATACTTGTAGGCTTTGTGGAGGAAATGATCTTCAGGGGATTTCTCCTAAGGGCGATGCTTTCAAAGGATAAGGCTTCCACGGCGATCATTATTTCTGCGTTGACGTTCGGGATCGGCCATATCGTTAATCTCTTTACCGGACAGGCAAGTATTGAGACAGTCATGCAGATCATATTTGCCGTCAGCTGGGGCTTTATCCTGACGATGGTCTGTTATAAGAGCGGAAGTATCATTCCGTGCATCATCGCACACTCCATGATCGATGCATTATCATTGTTTGGAGCGGATAACAGGGTGGCTGACTGGGTATACATAGGATTGACGATCTTAGTGGCAGTCGTTTACTGTATATATCTTGGCAGGCTTGAATCTCCAAAATCAGCTTCTTCAGACTTCTGATGGCAATGAAATTTTAATTGCTGCAATAAACATAACATACTGTTGGCATGTTTTATATGATATGATCCAAATGGATCATGACGAAGGCACAGTCATGACGAAGTATGATCCTGCCTTGCAGAGATTAAGTGAAACGGAGAACTGAGCATATGGAATACATAAGAGTTACTAAGGATAATCTGGAAAAGGAACACATTTGCTGTGCGATTTCCAATAATAAGGATGTGCAGGTATATTCAAAAAAGGCCTGGCTGGCTGACAGGTTTGATGAAGGACTTGTTTTTTTAAAGAGTGTGGAGCGCGGAAAGTGCTTTATCGAGTATATTCCGGCAGAATATGCATGGATCCCGATCGAAGCGGATGGATATATGTACATTGACTGCCTGTGGGTATCCGGATCTTTCAAGGGACACGGGTATTCCACGGATCTGCTTGCTGCCTGTATCAAGGATAGTGAGGAGAAGAAAAAGAAGGGTCTTTGCATTTTATGCGCTGCAAAGAAAAAGCCGTTCTTAGCTGACCCGGCATTTCTTAGGCACAAGGGCTTTATTGCAGCAGATGAGGCGGATAATGGCATTCAGCTGTGGTATTTGCCGTTTGATAAAAAAGCTGAGGCTCCGAGGTTTAAGGAATGTGCAAAGCATCCTCATGTTGATGATAAGGGATATGTTTTGTACTATACAAGCCAGTGTCCGTTTAATGCAAAGTATGTACCCATCCTGGAGCAGACAGCCAAAGATAATGATATCGGTTTTCGTGCGATTCATATAGAGAGCAGGGAGGAAGCACAGAACGCTCCGACCCCGATCACGAATTATGCTCTGTTCCATGATGGAAAATATGTTACAAACGAGCAGATGAACGATAAGAAGTTCCTGAAACTGGTTAACGGTTAGGTATGACACGAAACGTATCGCGGATGTGACGATACGTTTCTTTGCTTCTTTATGATCCTTTAGTACTTTCATGCTGACGAACGAAGTTACAGATTTTCAAATGTATGAAAGGACAAAGAGAACATGAAGGAAAAAAGAAATCTGCTGATCGGAGCCCTGTTTACAGGTGCTTTTGCCCTATGGACTGTTTTGGTCCAATACGTCGATGTCCGGATTGTGGGTCAGAACCAAACGAAGATCGGCTTTGCCGCTTTTAATGTATGGTTTCATCAGCTGACAGGCGTAAACATGACACTTTATACGATCACGGACTGGCTGGGGCTTGTTCCCATATTTATATGCCTGTACTTTTCAGTGTTGGGATTGATACAGCTGATAAAGAGACGAAGCCTGCTAAAGGTTGACACGGATATCCTGTTATTGGGCGTTTATTATGTGCTGGTCATAGCCTTCTATCTGATCTTTGAGATGATACCGGTCAATTACAGACCTGTCCTGATAGAAGGAAGGCTG
>JAILPG010000171.1 GCA_024699595.1 Lachnospiraceae bacterium
CAAGCGAACAGATGCAGACGGACAGCCTGTACTTTATCTCGTCAAGATCCAGTCCGCAGAAAAGGAAAGGTTCATTGCACACGATCTCCGCAGGCTCGAAACGGTATATCTCATCCATGAGCTTGTCTTTGTCCGCTACCTCGGTTACCAGAAAATCTCCGGTAGTGATATCGCAAAGAGCGATCCCGAAAATATCGCAGATGCACACGATACACATCAGGTAATTGTTCTTTGATGAATCAAGCGAATCGACATCAAGATTTGTACCCGGTGTAACTATCCTCGTAACCTCTCTCTTTACAAGGCCTTTCGCCTCCTTCGGGTCCTCCACCTGATCACAGATGGCTACCTTGTGTCCGTTTGAGATCAGCCTGTTGATATAGGTCTCAACAGAATGAAAGGGCACTCCGCACATGGGTGCTCTTTCAGGAAGACCGCAGTTTTTTCCGGTAAGAGTCAGTTCAAGCTCTCTTGATGCGGTTATCGCATCATCAAAAAAGAGTTCATAAAAATCACCGAGTCTGTATAACAGTATACAGTCACTGTACTCCTCTTTGGTCTCAAGATATTTTTTCATCATGGGCGACAGACTGCCCGTATCGATCATTTCATTCATTTATTCTTATTTCCGATGCTTTCTCTTAATGATATCTGTTCTCTTTTTCTCGTAAGCTCTATGAGTCCGAGCTTTGTTACATCATGAAAATCAGTCTGTATGGGATCTTTTTTTATCTCGGTTACGAGATTTTGTATGATCTCCTCCCTGTCAGATCCGTTCTTCATGTTGATAAGATCGATCAGTATGATCCCCGAAAGATTTCTGAGCCTTATCTGCCTTGCGGCTTCACATACCGCCTCAAGGTTTGTCCTTTTTACGGTATCTTCTTTTTCACCCTTCTTCTGTATCTTTCCCGAGTTTACATCTATCACGTTTAAGGCTTCGGTTTCTTCAATATACAGATATCCTCCGGATTTAAGCCACACCTTCTTCTGCAGTGCTTCTTCGAGATTGTTTTTTATGCTGTACATGGCATTTAAACTGCACAGCTCATCCGTGTAATATGTAAGATCGAATCTCTCCTTAAGCTCCCCCGGCATCTGATCGTATAATTCTTCTTTAAGTGTGTCAAATACATCCTTCTTATCAGTGATCACCTTATAGGAACGGCTTAAGTTTAGCTTCAGTATCTGTTCACAGATGCTTCCGTACTGTTTATACAGTACATTGTAGGCTGTTCTTTTTTCGGAATAATAATGGATCTCATCAAGCTTTCCGCACAGCCTTTCGTATTCTTCCGTTATGGATGCATCGCTTACATAAGCTGCATTTGTTCTTATGACAACATCATATTTCCCGGAAACATGATGGCTTTCAATGAGCTTTAACAGTCTCTTTTTCTCGCTTTCAGACAGTTTTTTGGAACATCTGCTCTTTCCTGTACCGTCACTTACTATACAGGTAACACCCTTAATGGAAAGTTCTTTTGTCACGACGCATCTCTTATTCTTAAGGGCGCTTTTCTGTATCATCACAGGGATCAGGGATCCTACGCGATCCTTTGATCCCTCTAAATATCCCATTTCCTTTCCGTCAAGACATACAAATAAAGCATCAAGGTTATCAAGCCTTGAATCTACTCTTGCATTTATGATGCTTCCGACCGGGATGTCCGTTTCATCGATAAAGGAAAAAGATCTGTATTTTTCCTCCTCATATACGGCCATTAGCGTCTTGCCATCGTATTCTGTTATGATGATCCTGTTATCATTCAATGTTTGTTCCTATCGCATCAAGTGATACAAATCCGTCTTCCGAAACAGTATACATCTCATCCCTGTTTATAAGGAGCGCATGCTTGTAAAGCTCTATGCCTTCCCTCTCACATACGGCCTTTATCACAAGCTCGGGCTTTGTATTGTCCACACTTCCGGTACTTAGCTTAAGCCTGATCACCGGCGCTGCACCATCTGTGCCCGCACCATCTGTGCCCGCACCATCTGCTTTCAAAGCTTCTTTTACTATCTCATATTCATGGATGAACGGTCTTATATTTACGATCCCTTCACTCTTTTTTGTCTTTTTTACTACGGAAAGCTCATCACTCTGCATGCAGGATATGAACTTTTCGGAAAAATCAGGCGGAAGCGCCACACCTTCCCTGAATCTTACTGTATAATCGGCCGCCTTCACGCTTGCCATGGCATTCTGCGATCTTTCGGGAAGCAGCTTATAGGACAGTATATCGATACCCTCAACGCTGTTCTCATTTAATGACGTAAGCGCATCTTTTGAACAGACCGGATAAGATGTCTCTATATCAACATATTCACCGTCACTTGTAAGACCCGTGCCAAGAGGAAGAGCAAAGGACATTATCTGGTGAGGACTCATCCCGCCCGAATAACAGATCGGGATCCTGCTCCTTCTGATAAGCTGCTGAAAAAAGTGCATCACATCAAGATGGCCTATGAATTTAAGGGATCCGTATTTTGAAAACCTTATCCGTATCTTATATCTATCTTCTTCCATGACAGATCCCCCCTCCATAGAGCATGGCTCCGCAGAGTGAACATTTTTGTCTGCAGTTTTCGGTAACAAGGCCCTTTTTTGCCTTATCCCATTCATTTTTCAGAAAATCCTTTGATACCCCTACATCTATGAAATCCCAGGGAAGCAGTTCATCCATATCCCTGGCTCTTGCAGTATAGAATTCCATTGTTACGCCGTTTCTTAAAAAGGCGTCAAGCCAGTGCTCCTCCTTAAAGGTCTCACTCCACGCATCAAACATCGCACCGTTCTTATACGCATCATAGATGACCTGTGCCAGTCTTCTGTCACCCCTTGCAAGCACTCCCTCGAGTATGCTCACATGAGCCTCGTGCCAGTTGTATTTGATGCTCTTTTTATTAAGCTGCGCGTTTATCTTATCGTTTACAAAATGAGCTTTGTCTAAAAAATCCTCTGCCGAATCCATTGGAGCCCACTGAAACGGAGTGAAAGGCTTTGGTACAAAAAAAGAGGTGCTTGTTACTATCGAAACCCTGCCCTTTCTCTCTTCCTTGGGTATCAGATCGTAATAAAGTCTTGCGATCTTATCCGAGAGAACAGCTATCCCCTCCATATCCTCCTCAGTCTCACCCGGAAGCCCCAGCATAAAATAGAGCTTTATCCTGCTCCATCCGCCAAGGAAAGCCTGAGTACAGCCGTTTAATATCTCATCCTCGGTGAGTCCCTTGTTTATGATGTCCCTCATCCTCTGGGAACCTGCCTCGGGAGCAAAGGTTACCGAACTTTTTCTTTTATCCTGAACCTTGCTCATCACGTCAAGGGAAAAAGCATCCACCCTAAGTGAGGGGAGCGATATGTTTATCCTGTTTTTTTCCGCATATTCTATCAGAAAATCTACAAGCTCCGGAAGCTTCGAATAATCACTGGAGCTTAGGGAGCTTAGGGATATTTCCTCATGCCCTGTATTTTCAAGCATGGTAACTGCGTATTCCTTTAACAGATCGACAGATCTCTCTCTGAGCGGTCTGTATATCATGCCTGCCTGACAGAATCTGCAGCCTCTGATGCAGCCTCGCATTATCTCAAGGACGACTCTGTCCTGAGTCACTTTCATAAACGGAACCACAGGTTTTGTCGGGTAACAGGCCGCTGAGAGATCGACTGCCACCTCTCTCTTTACCTTTGCAGGTACATCATCATATACGGGCGTGAAGCTTTTGATCATCGAGGAAGGTTCCGTCCCGTCATATTCCACTCTGTACATCGATGGAACATAGATGCCTCCGATCGCGGTTGCCCTGTGAAGAAATTCTTCCCGTAAAAAGCCCTTGTCCTTACACTCTCTGTACAGATCAAAGAGCTCCCTGTATTTTGTCTCGCCCTCCCCGATATAGATGATATCAAAGAAATCCGCTACCGGTTCCGGATTATATGTACAGGGGCCTCCGCCTATCACGATCGGATCATCCTCCCCGCGCTCACTTGCAAATATCGGGATCTGTGAAAGATCCAAAAGCTCAAGTACATTGGTATAGCACATCTCATACTGGAGAGTGATACCCACAAAATCAAAGTCCTTGATGCTTTCCTGGGATTCCAGTGCAAACAGCGGGATATCCTCTTTTTTCATGATACCGTAGAGATCGGTCCACGGACAGAACACTCTCTCACACCACACATCCTCATATGAATTGAACATGTCATACAGTATCTGCATCCCGAGATGAGACATTCCAATTTCATAAAGATCAGGAAAGCACATGGCATATCTTATGGCAACCTGATCCTTATCCTTATAAACACTGTTTACTTCATTACCGATATATCTGACGGGCTTGTCAACCTCTAACAGTATTTCGTCACTGAGAGCCGTTTTTCTCATTGATCCTCCAGACAGAGAGATTTATGTATTTTACAGTCCATCCGTTTCTGTTATCACCTGTTTTTTAATTCTGTCGTAATGTCGCTCCATTCAAGACCGCATTGTGCCATCAGCACCATCATGTGATACAGAAAATCCGCCATTTCGTATTTAACTTCTTCCTTTTCTGGATTCTTGGCGGCTATTACGATCTCGGTAGCCTCCTCGCCGACCTTTTTAAGTATCTTGTCGATCCCCTTGTCAAACAGATAATTGGTATAGGAGCCTTCCTTTGGATTTTCTTTTCTGTCTTTAATGATCGAGAATACCTCTTCGAAGACCTTCATCGGATTTAAGGCATCCCTGTCATCCTTCTTTATTATTTCGTTGAAAAAGCAGCTGTGTGCCCCGGTATGACAGGCGGCTCCGGTCTGCACGACCTTTGCAAGGATCGTATCCATGTCACAGTCGGCATAAAGCTCTTTAACATACTGATAATGGCCGCTTGTCTCCCCTTTAAGCCAGAGCTCTCCCCTGCTCCTTGAATAGTAATTCATTACGAGCGTACTTACGGTTCTCTCATAAGCTTCCCTGTTCATATAAGCTACCATGAGTACCTGATCCGTATCGTATTCCTGCACGACCACCGGTACCAGTCCGTCCGGAAGAGTCTTTAGATCATCAAAGCTAAATGCAGGCTCAAACACCTCTGTATCAAAGCCGGACCGCCTTAGTGTTATCTTATCTTTCAGCATATTTTCTGCATTTTGGTTAACAATATCACCCGATACTCCGGCTACCGACGGATTTGAAAACAGGCTGCGTATTTTTTCCATATAACCGTTATCCGAATTAACTACAGGATATATGGACATATCCTTATACTCACTGTCTATACTGTCATTCAAAAAGATCACACCCGTGCAGTATTCCCTGATCAGATCGGCATTGTCAAGTATCTGGGCATCTATATCGGCACAGACGAAAATACAGTCTTTTGAAAACCTTTTGCTCACCTCGGGAATCAGAGCCACATTGCCGGGCTTCTGCAGATTTAAGGCTATATGCGAACAGCCCGCATACTTTAGCTTTTTAACATCCTCGCTCCTCTTGATGTTTCCTGCGCCTATGAGCGGAATGTCCGTGCTTCTCTTTATGTCCCTTATCACATTAAGGTTCTCCTCATGCTCCCTGTCATCAGAAGAGAGATCAAAAATGATCAGCATGTCAGCGCCCTTAATCGCAAGGTCCACGCAAAAAGAAACCGGATCCTCAGTTATAACGGTATTCTTTTTAAAGCCTGCCACCAGTTTTCTGTTTTTTAAATATATGCAGGGAATAAGCTTCTTTTTCATTTTACAGTGATCCCTTCGTTGATAAAACGCCCGTTATTCTTTCGTCCCTTGTAACTGCTTCATCCAGAGCCTTGGCAAATGCCTTAAAACACGCTTCCGCGATATGGTGAGGATTAAAGCCCGATATAACCTTTATGTGGATGTTCATCATGGCGCTGTAGCTTACCGCATAAAAGAATTCACGGATAAGATCCGTATCAAGCTCTCCTATCTTTTCAACACTGTATTCCGCATCATAGGAAAGATACGGTCTGTTGCAGAGATCAACGGCACACAGCACAAGCGCATCATCCATCGGAAGTATCATGCTGCCGTATCTTTTGATCTCCTTTTTGTCACCGAGTGCTTCATTTATCGCTTTTCCGAGCACTATACCGCAATCCTCCACGCTGTGGTGTCCGTCAACGTTCAGATCACCCTTTATATCAAGCTTTAAGTCAAAAAAGCCGTGCTTTGAAAAGCCCTCAAGCATATGATCAAAGAATCCTATACCGGTATTTATGCTGCTCTCCCCCGTCCCGTCCAGAACAAGATCAAGCTTTATCTCTGTTTCCTTGGTATTTCTCTCTACAGATGCCCTTCTCTTATCAGCCATTACCTTCTCCTCCTTCAAATCTTACTTTTATCGAATTTGCATGCGCCGTTAAACCTTCCGATACCGCAAAGGCTTCAATATCGGACGAAGCCCTGTACAGTGCTTCTTTTGAATAAGAGATGATGCTCGATTTCTTAATGAATGCATCCACCGAAAGCGGTGAAAAGAATCTTGCCGTACCGTTTGTGGGAAGAACGTGATTGGGTCCCGCAAAATAGTCTCCGAGCGGTTCCGAAGAATAC
The DNA here is from genome assembly GCA_024699595.1 of Lachnospiraceae bacterium. The sequence goes on from JAILPG010000171.1 coordinate 6,563, forward strand.
TCACCAAGGAAGATGGCTCCTGCATTTCTTATCCTTGTCATTACCTCAAACGGATCCTTTGTGATTATCTCAAGATGTTCGCTGGCGATCTCATTTACGGCATCCACTGCCTCATCCATATTTTCCGCTATAAAGATATATCCGTATTTATCAAGAGATTTCCTGATGATATCCTTTCTCTCAAGCTTCTCTGCAAAGGCCTCTGCCTCTGCATCCACCTTTTTTGCAAATTCCCTGCTCGTAGTGACTAAGATCGCGGATGCAAGCTCATCATGCTCCGCCTGTGACAGGAGGTCTGCAGCCACAAATCTGGGATCGGCAGTCTCATCCGCAAGTATCAGTATCTCGCTCGGGCCCGCTATCGAATCGATCGACACATGGCCGAATACCTGCTTCTTGGCCAGTGCCACGAAAATATTGCCGGGGCCCACTATCTTGTCAACCCTCGGTATCGTATCGGTTCCGAAGGCCATGGCTCCGATCGCCTGAGCTCCTCCTACCTTGTAGATCTCCTTTACTCCGGTTATCTTAGCCGCTGCAAGGGTACAGGGAGCCACTTTCCCGGATGCATCGGCAGGAGTTGTCATTATAAGCCTTGAAACACCGGCAACCTGGGCCGGGATGACACACATGAGCGTTGAACTCGGATATGCGGCCTTACCTCCGGGCACATACACTCCGGCCTTCTCTATGGCAGTGATCTTCTGTCCTAAGATGATACCGTCGGGTTTTGTTTCAAACCAGCTGTTCTGCAGCTGTTTCTCATGGTAACTTCTGATATTTGCCGCAGCTCTTTCCATGATCCCTATAAGCTCCCTGTCATAGGAAGCATAGGCTTCTTCGATCTCTTCCTCGGTAACCCTGAGCGTATCTGCCGTAATACTGTTTCTGTCGAATCTGTTCGTATATCTGATAACGGCTTCATCACCGTTATTTCTTACATCAGCGAGTATTTCCTTAACTGTTTTTTCATATTCCTCATACTGATCGGGGTTCCTCTTTAAGAGCTCCTTTAACAGATCCTTTTTGCTTTCGTTTGTCAGTTCCTTTATTCTCATCCCAGTTTACCCTTAAGATCGTTGATGATCTTATTTATCCTTTCATATTCCATCCTCATGCTGACCTGGTTTACTATCATCCTGGCAGACAGAGGGCAGATCTCCTCAAGCACGGTAAGTCCGTTTTCCCTTAGCGTCGATCCGGTTTCGACTATGTCAACGATAACATCGGCAAGTCCCACGATCGGCGCAAGCTCTATGGAGCCGTTAAGCTTTATAATATCCACGGTCTGATGCTTGACATTGTAAAAATATTCCTTGGCTATCCTCGGATATTTCGTCGCAACCTTGATCATCTCATGATGCTTTAAAAGCTCTCCAGCAGATTCCGGGCCGCATACGCACATCCTGCATTTACCGAAGCCAAGATCCAGCACCTCGTAATTTCTTCTGTTCTCTTCAAGTATTGTATCCTTGCCCACAACGCCGATGTCTGCCGCCCCATATTCTACATAGGTAGGAACATCCGGTCCCTTTGCAAGGAAAAACCTGATCTTTAATTCTTCATTGGTAAAGATAAGCTTTCTCGATGTCTTATCCTTCATCTCCTCGCAGGAAATACCCACTTCATTTAAAAGCTTCATCGTACTGTCGGCAAGCCTTCCCTTGCCGAGCGCAAAAGTCAGATATCGCACTTTAAGTCACCTCATATACAAAACCATCTACTTAAGCAGGTTCAAGAGCCTGTCGATAACGATCGCAAATCCTATTGCCGGAGCCTCTTTTCCAAATTCTGATAACAGGTTATCATAACGGCCGCCTTTTACTATCGCATCACCCGAACCGTAGGTATAGGCACTGAAGACGATACCGGTATAATAATGGTATTTGGATAACACCCCGAGGTCAAAGGAAATGTACTTATCAAGCCCTTTTTCGCCTAACAGGTCACATATATCGACAAGACGCTTGAGAGCATCTGCAGACCTGTTATTATTTACGCTATTTAATGCACTTTTTATCTTGTCAACCGGCCCGAACATGTCAAAGAGATCTAACACGCTTGTCCTGCACTGGCCCGAAATGCCAAGCTCGTCAAGCAGTGCCTTTGCTCCGAAATAATTCTTGTTTGAAATGAACTCTCTGAGCATCATCTCATTATCCTGATCGATATGATATTCTCCGCACAGTCCCTTAAAGTATTCAACATTTCCTATTGTGATCTGAAACTCCGATAATCCGGCCGTCTTTAATGATTCGATCACTATCTGGATGATCTCTGCATCCGCTGATGCACCCGGATCATTGATAAGCTCCGCACCAAGCTGTGTTGTTTCCTTAAGCCTTCCCTGATAATCCGAGGTGTTTATAAAAGTATTACCCAGATAACAGAATTTAAGCGGATTCTCTTCCTCCATGTAATACTTGGCCACACATCTGCATATCGCAGGCGTGAAATCCGGCCTCAGCACTAACGTATTGCCGTCCTTATCAAAAAACTTATAAAGCTCATTTGACGGGATCGTACCTATATTGCTTGAAAACACATCAAAGAACTCAAATGTCGGAGTGTTGATATCCTCATATAAATGGGAATGAAGCACCTCAAGAATCTTAAGCTCGAGCCTCAACTTGTTCTGAAGCTCATCTCCGTAAATATCTCTTACTCCCTCCGGAGTATGCAGTAATCTTTTATCCATCATTTCTCCCGTATACTTTATCGTATTAAAGTGATGACGCATTAACGTGACGGCGTTTTTAGTATTATAAAAGCACGTTTTCCATCTGTCAAGCTGTTTCGGATCACCGCCGGTGAACTGTCGCAGACGAAATAAAGCGTCTTCTGTAATACAGCCCTTCCTTAACTTCTCTCTGACAGATCTTTATTTACCATGTCAAGATAGGGCACAAACAGACCTTTTTTAGGCACTATCTCATAATCAGCTTCTATCTCATCAAATCTGAAGCTCTTTCTGTCCCCGGCCTTCATTCTTTCCCAGAACTCAAGGAGCTTTTGAAATCTCAGATAATAGAAATAATCCCTGTGGGAATAATAGATCAGAAAGAAAGCTATTCCCTTCTGTGCCTCAAACTGCCTCATAAACTCCACCTGATGCTCGTGGATGTTTGCAAGCGTAAAGGTATCTACCGCACATTCCTTGGCATCAAAGCAGACAGGGATCCCCTGAACCGCGCCTATATAATCCACCGTGCTCTTCTGATCAAAATAAGCCAGCGTGATATGTCTGGTACTCTTATCTATATTGATCGGAGTGATCGGTGTGGGGATCTTCTGTATCAGACAGAGACCGCTTTCCCTGTACTTTTCATTTGTCCTGTTAATGAGCTCTTCAAGGGTCGATCCTCTTAAGCCCCTCGTGTTCCATGTTGCCATTTATTACATCCTTATATACGGACGGAGCCTTGCAGACTATCCTTTTTCCGGAAAGATCCTTAAGGAAATCATCGTACTTCGGAAATACAAGCTCACAGGAATGCAGAAGCTGGCAGGTGATGCCGTGGCTTTTTTCATATCTTTTGTTAAGCGTCCTGTCACCGTATTTGGGATCTCCAAGTACCGGATGTCCTATGCTTGCAAGGTGGGCCCTTATCTGATGGGATTTTCCGCTCATAAGCCTTACCCTTAAAAGGCTCAGGCTGTTTCCGCAAAGCACGGGCTCATATCTTGTTTCAATGGGCAGGGCTCCCTCTTTTTGATCCTTAAGTATCAGTGCCTTATTAAGGCTTTTGTCCTTTATATAGTAATCCTTAAGAACTCCGGGCGTTTTTACCTCACCCTTTACCACGCAGTTGTAGTATTTTTCCATCTCACCCGATGTCAGTGAGCCGGATATCATCCTGAAAGCCCTGTAGTTTTTGGCAAAAATGATGAGCCCCGAGGTATTTCTGTCCAGTCTGTTGCAGATCGACGGAGTATAACTGCCATTTGCATCATCTTTACCGGCTTTGCTTCCGGTGTATGAAAGGAGGATATCGTTAATGCTCATATCCCCGCTCTTATCACGCTGCGACAGCATCCCCGACGGTTTGTCGGCAATGATCACGTTGTCATCCTCATAACATATATCAGGAAGCGGATATTTATCTGCGCCGGTCTGTTCTGCTTGGGAGCTGCCTGCCGGAACATTTTTCTTCGTGAACTTTTCGTAGGTCTCATCAGAAAAAAAGAAGGAGATCTCATCTGCTTCGTTAACGATCTCGCTTCCTTTTGCCTTTCCTGCATTAAGGACAATGTTCTTTTTTCGAAGCATTTTGTAGATAAAACCGGTATCAGCCCCGGGTAAATGCTTCTTAAGATATTTATCAAGTCTCTGCCCCGAATCACTTGCAGATATACTTATCTTTATCATAGTACGACTGCCTTTATCTTCTCAAACAGAACTTCGGTATCTTTGTCCGCCCCGGTAAAGTGCTCCTTCATCTGCGATATCCTGTCTAAAAATGCCTGTCTGTCATTAAATGCCTTCACCGTGTACTTTTTATCGGATCCTATGACGCTTCGGAGATAATCCTCAAAAGCCGCACTTTTTTTATCATCAGCATTAATGCAGAGTATTATGCTTCCATGTGAGTATAAAAGAGCATCCGACTGATAGGTTTTTTCATAGGTGGTAAAGATCAGATCATATAAGACCGGGATCTCTCCTCTTTCAGCCTCGACCCTGCCATAAAGATCTTCATCCGTAACACGGGCTTTAAAAAACATCACCGAGTTGACCGCACTTTTTGCAGCGGGCAGGATCATAAGCACTGCCATCACGGTAAAAAGATTTTTGTTTGTGCCAAGCATATGATATGCGATGAAATAAACACATGCGGCAAGGGAAAACATGATGAGGGTCCGTATTAACGAAAATATCCTGTTCTTTTTTATGTAGTCTTTTTTTCCCTTTTCAACCGGCTTATACATTTAATCAACCGACCTGAGTATTTCAGTAAGGAATCCGTAAGTGCGTTCCACGGAACTGATACCCAGTCTTTCCTTCGTGGTGTTCCTGTTTTCGATCGCAGTTCCGATCACGACTATATCCATATCCCTTATCTTGTCGGTTATCGCACCGTACTCAAGCCTTTCATGGGAACCCGTGATAACGGGATCCGCATAAAACATCTCTTTGTACAGATGACTGATACTCTCTCTCAAGGGCGATCTTTCCACGTATTCCCAACAGTGATAGTTATCAAGAACTTCATATGTTCCGCCTATCTTCTCAGTCAGATACTGCAGTTTATCGCTCAGGGCATGCTTCTCTGACGTAAGCTGGCTTCTGATGCTTATGCGTACGGTAAATTCATCCTTTACAAGCTCGATCATTCCGGTATTTAACGAGGTCTGTACCACGCTCTGCATCCACGGACACAGCTTGATTATACCGTCCGGGATCGTCATTAACAGAAAGATCACGCTCTGCATGGATCTGCTGTCTAACACATCAAGTTTTTCTTCGCCTTTATTCTCACAATATATGGTCAGATTATCCTCAATATGCAGATATTCTTTTTGAAGATCATCGTCAAATGCGGATACTATATCTTCCAGAGTGTTGATATCCTCTTCCTTTACAAGAATGGATGCCTTGGCCTCTCTCGGGATCGTTTCATACTGCATTCCGCCCTTTAGATAGAACAGGTCGAAATTGATCGAAAGATCGATATAATGAAGGAGTCTTCCCATCAGTATGTTCGCATTTCCCCTGTATTTATCCATCTCAAGACCCGCATGTCCGCCTGTCAGCCCGCAGATAACAAGATCATAGACGATCCCCTGTTTTTTCTCATATTTTACAGGGATCCTGCATTCCACCCTTCGGCTTCCTGCGCTTGAGTTTAATATCTCCCCCTCCGTATCATGTGAAAAGCCTATCATCCTTCTGGATCTTATGAGCCCCTTGTCAAAGGCAATGGCTCCCTTCATCATCAGATTATAATCGGAGGTAAACAGTGCTTCGATCTCAGGATGTGAAAGAGAATCATCAGACAGGACGGACAGGATGTATGCCATGCCTATCCCGTCGACAGAGCCAAGAGAAGAACCCTTTGCATAGACATAATCATCAATAACGGCAGGAGTAACACCGTCCCTTGACACATCATACTTTGCATCATAGTCATAATCATTCTCGCAGACCATATCAAGATGTGCCTGCAGAAGGATGGGTTTCTTATCCTCACAACCCTCTGATGCATCTTTATAAATGATGACTGAATAAACATCATTTACTATGTACTTAAGGGAATGCTCCTTTGCAAAGCGTATAATATAATCCGCGATCTCCTTACAGTTTCCGGGAGATCGCGGTATTATGCATATTTCCTCAAAGTATTTAAAAACCCTTTCGGGTATCAGTTCACTTAATGTACCCATTCTATTTGTCCTTTGCGTAAAGATCAGCTCTGAGGCGTTACCCCTGTACCGCTCTTATTGCCGAGGATGGATTTAAGATCCAGAGCATCATTTTTCTTTGTATCAGCTGCCTTTGGTGCAGCTGTACCGGCTGTCACGGGGCTTACAGAAAGCGCCACCGGATTTACAAGGTTATCTGCCTTGGGTGCGGTCACTGCAGGCTGTGTAACCAAAGGCGTTGCAACCGGTGGAGTTACCGCTGGCGGAGTTACCACGGGCTGTTCCGTCTTCACGGTATTCTGGCGGATAAACGCCGGCTTGTTATCAGCTGGCTGAGCTGCAGGCACAGGTGCCGCAGCTGTCTGCATCGCAGAAAGTATCGCCGGAGAAGGATCAATCCTTGCAGGCTGTATGGCAGGCATCTGACCAATACCCTGGATCATCCCGTTATCATTCTGCGGTATCCCGTTTTCTATAGTTGCAACATCCTGAGGAAATTCCACCACAGGATAGAGATCGGCTCTGTTTTTGTCGATGACCTCGCCGCATTTTCTCAGATCCTCGATCAGTCCGCCGTATCTGTTGTCCGCAATGTTGATCGCGGTATTGACGATATTCTGAAGCTCTATGAGCATATCGTCAATATATTTCATTGCCGATTCCCTGATATTATTTGCCTCAAAAACAGCCTGGTCAAGGGTGTTCTGAGCCTGCTCGTTGGCATTTCTGCATACCTCGGCGGCCTGTGCGTATGCCTGCTGCATGATCTCATGCTCGCTTATCATGTGATTGGTGCTTGCCGTTGCCTGGGCTATCATTGCATCAGCCTTGGCTCTCGCATCATTTAAGATGGCTTCCTTGTTGCTGATGATCTTCTGGTATCTCTTGATCTCTTCAGGAGTCTTTGACTTAAGCTCTCTTAAATACTCCTCAAGCCTCTCCCTTTCCACAATGATATTAGTGCTGGAAAATTTCGCGTATTTACACTCGTCTATGAAATCTTCCATCTCTTCGATTATCTGTTCAATCCTTGTACTCATCTGATCTACCTTTTAGACAGTATCATTTCCCCTACTGTTTTTTTTTCAAACTTTTTATAAGTAAGCTCTGCCACTTTACCCGGAACAAATTCTGATATGTCACCGCCAAAATAAGCAACCTCCTTAACTGTAGAGGAGGACAGATATGCATATCTCAGATCCGTTGTCAGAAATACCGTATCAACCTTTGAATCGGCAAGCTTTCTGTTAGTCTGTGCCATCTGAAGCTCATATTCGAAATCCGTAACGGCTCGCAGACCCCTGACTATAACATGAGCGCCCAAGGTATTGCAGGCATCGACCAAAAGCCCGTCATAGCTAACCACTGTAACGTTCTTATGATCCCCGACAAGCTCTTTTATTATATTAACACGTTCCTCTACGGAAAACAACGAAGTCTTGGTCTTGTTGTTAAGCACTGCGACGATAAGTTCGTCAAAGATTTTTGCGGAGCGCATGATGATGTCCAGATGACCATAGGTGACCGGATCAAAGCTTCCTGGATATATTGCCTTTCTCATATCATTCCTTCTTTCTCATGAACACATGCTTGTTATTTTTATATTCCTTGACCTTTATGATCTCAAAGCCAAGATCTGATGCAAAAGAATAATCCGTTGAAACGGAGCTTTCACAGATGACAAGACCATCTTCCTTCAAAAGGCTTAAGTCTGTTAACATCTCAAGTACTTTTTCCTCATAGCCTTTGTTATAGGGCGGATCCATAAATATCAGATCAAAGTTCTCCTTCCCTTCAAGAAGCCTTAAGGCTGAAAGTGCATCATACGGAAGGACCTTGGATCTGTCTTCGTATCTGCAGGTTTTAATGTTTTCATTAATGCACTTAAGCGCGATCTTGCTGTTTTCGACAAACACACAGCGAAGAGCTCCGCGGCTTAACGCTTCAAGCCCTATGGCTCCGCTCCCGCTGAAGAGATCCAGAAATACTGAATCTGCATACAGGTACGGAGCCATGACATTAAACAGTGTTTCCTTAACCCTGTCCGAGGTCGGTCTCGTATCCTGTCCGGGTGGAGTGACGAGCTTTCTGCTCCTTGCATCTCCGGCAATTATCCTCATAATCTTTTCTTTACACCCTTTCCATCACGCTTTGCAAGCTTTAGTGATGCAAGATCTATCTTTGCGCCATCAGATTCGACAGTTTCCTCACATCCGTATGTGCAGAAGAAGGCTTCCTTCACCCTATCATTACCTGAAAGCTTCATTCCCCTGACACCTACGGCTCCCTTTTTCTTAACCGGCACCTCATCGAGCAGGAACTTTAGGAAAAATCCGTCCGCAGTCCTTAGGACAACCACATCCTCGGCGATCACCGGGCATATATCGATCACTGTATCGCCGTCCATTAAGGATGTAGCGCTCACGCTTCTCTTCGTAACATCAAACTCCGTCCCGTAGACCTGCTTCATCATTGCCTTTGAGGTGACAAAACAGAGCTTTTGCAGTATCACTCTCTCAAGAGATGTAACATATATGAATCTTTCCTTCTGCGAATTGTAATTGCTGACATTGTCTATCGGGATGCCCTTGTCCCTTAACTTTCCATACGGAAGATCCATGACCTTTACGGTATACATCATTCCGGTATCCGTAAAGATACAGATACGCCCTGTATTCATAACGGAAAAGACATATCTGTTCTCATTATCCGCAGTTTCCCTGTTTCTCTCATAGGTCTGCAGATCAATGGTCCTTGCATATCCGAAACGGTCCATTAAAAAGACCACTTCCTGCTCTTCGATCTCTTTTTCCACATAAACGGCTGCTTCGGCATTGATTATCTCGGTCTTTCTCGGACTGTCATATTCCTTCTTAAAAGCATCAAGCTCTTTGATGATAACCTTATCCATGGATTTGCGGTTTGTAAGGATATCCTTGTAATGCTCTATATTCTTCTCGGTGGTCTCATGCTCCTTGATAAGAGCTTCTATCTCAAGACCGATAAGCTTATACAGTCTCATCTCAAGGATCGCATCCGCCTGTTTTACGGTGAATCTGAGCTGTTCTGCCATCTTTCTGGAGATGCGGGATTTAAAGTTGATCCCTTCGGTAACACCCTCTGTAAGGCAGGCCTTAGCCATCTTAAGATCCTTAGATCCTCTAAGTATCTCTATGATCAGGTCAATGACCTCACAGGCACGGATAAGACCCTCCTGTATCTCTTTTCTGTCAAGCTCCTTTTCAAGAAGGGTTTTGTATTTTCTCGTACAGATCTCATGCCTGAAATCGACATGATATTTTATTATATCCCTAAGTCCCAGCGTCTCAGGCCTTCCGTCACATACGGCTAGCATGTTTACGCCAAAGGTATCCTCAAGCTTGGTCTTTTTGTACAGAAGGTTTTTCAGATATTCGACATCGGCATCTTTTTTAAGCTCAAGTACTATCCTTATGCCTTCCTTGGAGGACTGGTTGGAAATGTCAGTTATGTCGTTTGCCTTCTTCTGGTCGATAAGAGCCACTATATCAAGTAAGAATCTCGAAATGCCGGCTCCGGTCATTGTATAAGGGATCTCAGTTATTACCAGTCTGAGCTTTCCGCCCTTTTCCTTTTCCAGGGCGACCTTTCCTCTCAGCTTTAATTTTCCCGTGCCTGTCTCATACAGAGACCACAGCTCGTCTTTATTGACAACGATACCTCCAGTCGGGAAATCCGGTCCTTTTATATAATCAAGGAGCTCAAGCGTGGAAATGTCGGGATTTAACAGATATGCCTTCACCGCATCTATCACTTCGCCGACATTATGCGGAGGTATGCTTGTAGCCATTCCGACAGCGATACCCTCGGCACCGTTTATCAAGATCTGAGGAAGCTTTGCGGGAAGTACAACGGGTTCCTTTTCGGTCTCGTCAAAATTGGGCATGAAATCCACAACATCCTTGTCGAGATCCGCAAGCAGTGTCTCCTGTGAAAACTTCTGAAGCCTGGCTTCCGTATAACGCATGGCCGCGGCCCCGTCGCCTTCTATGGACCCGAAGTTTCCGTGTCCGTCCACAAGCGGTATTTCCTTCTTGAAATCCTGGGCCATCACAACCAGGGCATCGTAGATCGAAGCATCACCGTGCGGGTGGTACTTACCCATAGTATCCCCGACTATCCTTGCGGATTTTCTGTAGGGTCTGTCATATCTGATCCCAAGCTCATGCATATCATAAAGCGTACGTCTCTGTACGGGCTTCAGACCGTCCCGCACATCGGGAAGCGCTCTGGATATGATGACGCTCATTGCATAATCAATGTATGATTTCTGCATTATCTCGGAAAATTCGGTTTTTATGATAAGTTCATCTTCTGTGATATCAGGCATTTTCAATTCCTCTGAATATTTATGCTCATTGGCTGCAGATAAAGCACCTTTTGACACACTGCAGCATATCTTTTCTGCGGATTAAGATCACCGCGCAGCTTACTCAGATGTCAAGCTCGGCATCGTGAGCGTGACGGTATATAAAGTCCCGTCTCGGCGGCACCTCATTGCCCATTAATAGCTCGGTGGTGGTGGAAGCAAGTCTTGCATCCTCTATTTCCACAAGCCTTAAATGACGTCTTTCAGGGTCAAGAGTGGTCTCCCACAGCTGGTCGGGATCCATCTCCCCAAGCCCCTTATATCTCTGAAGCGTAAAATTCTTGTGATCCTTACGGTATATGCTTAAAGCCTTGTCATCATAGAGGTATTCCTCCTCTCCCCTCTGGGGGATAGCCTTGTAAAGAGGAGGCATAGCGATGTATACGTGGCCCTCATATATGAGCTCTGGCATGAATCTGTAAAACAGTGTCAGAAGCAGGGTTGAGATATGTGCTCCGTCCACGTCCGCATCCGCCATGATGATGATCTTGTCATACCGCAGTCTGCTTATGTCAAAATCATTGCCGTATCCCTCCGAAAAGCCGCAGCCAAAGGCGTTGATCATGGATTTGATCTCGGCATTTGCAAGCACTTTGTCTATGGTGGCCTTTTCCACGTTAAGGATCTTACCCCTTATGGGAAGAATGGCCTGATACATCCTGTTTCTTGCAGTCTTTGCGGAGCCTCCCGCGGAATCACCCTCGACTATGAATATCTCGCACTTCTTTGCATCCCTGCTCTCACAGTTTGAAAGCTTGCCGTTTGAATCAAAGGAAAACTTCTGCTTCGTAAGCATGTTGGTCTTTGCTTTTTCCTCGGTCTTCCTTATCTTTGCGGCCTTTTCCGCACAGGCTAAAATGGTCTTTAGCTCAGCGGGATTTCTGTCAAAATAGAGAACGATCTCATCGCCCGAAACCTTTGATACGGCCTTTGCAGCATCCTGATTGTCAAGCTTTGTCTTGGTCTGTCCCTCGAATCTCGGATCGGGGTGTTTTATGGATATTACGGCCGTCATGCCGTTTCTGATATCGGCTCCTGTAAAGTTCTGATCCTTGTCTTTTAATATGTTCAGCTCTCTTGCATAGCTGTTCATAACATTGGTAAAAACAGTCTTGAAGCCGGTAAGATGCGTACCGCCCTCGGAATTGTAGATATTGTTGCAGAATCCGAGAACGTTTTCATGAAACTCATTGACATACTGGAAGGCCACCTCGACCTGAATGCCGTCGCACATGCCCTTAAAGTATACGGGCTCGTGAAGAGCCTCTTCGTTTTTGTTTATGTCCTTTACGAATCCTATTATCCCGTCAGGCTCATTGAACCTTACCTCTTCGGGTTCGTCTCCTCTTAAGTCCTTAAAGATTATCGTAAGCTTTGGATTCAGATATGCAGTCTCATGAAGCCTGCTCTTAATATCCTCTTCCCTGAAGCGTGTTTTTTCAAAAATGGTATCATCGGGCAGGAAATTGATCTTCGTGCCGGTACCTCTGGCATTTCCGGTAACCGGCAACAACCCGTTAATAAGCTCTACGACGGGCTTTCCCTTGTTATATCTGTCATGGTATACCTTGCCGTCCCTTCTTACCTCAATGTCGAGATAGGTAGAAAGCGCATTCACTACAGATGAGCCGACGCCGTGAAGGCCTCCGCTTGTCTTATACACCGATGAATCGAACTTGCCCCCGGCATGAAGGGTGGTAAAAACAACTCTCTCCGCGCTAACACCCTTCTCGTGCATACCGACGGGAATACCCCTGCCGTTATCCGTGATCGTAGCCGACCCGTCCTTTTCAAGCGTAACATGTATCTGATCGCAGAAACCCGCAAGATGCTCATCCACGGAATTGTCCACAATCTCATATATAAGATGATTTAAGCCTTTAGTGGTGACTGAGCCGATATACATTCCCGGCCTTTTACGAACCGCCTCCAGCCCCTCAAGGACGGTGATGCTGTCGGCTTCATAAGAATTGGATTTCCCCATGTTTGATTACCCCTGTTTTTACTCCCTGCAAATGTGATGAAATATAGATTCCACTCGTAGTAGTTTACCAATATTTTGTGCAAAAATCAAGGGGTGAGCACCATATTTGGTATTTCAAAGACCGGGTGAGTAATACCCCTCAAGCATTTGCTCAAGCTTTTCTCTGATATGTGCGTTTTTCGGAAGGCTGAGATCACGGTCCTCCGATAGAAGCGCATCCACATCATCGCAGGCCTTCTTAAGGATCGGCGCATCCGTATAGATATCCCCGAGCTTAAAGTTTAATTCTCCGCTCTGTCTGATCCCGAACAGTTCTCCCGGGCCTCTCAGTTCCAGATCCTTGGATGCGATATAGAAGCCGTCATTTGACTGTGCGAGGATATCAAGTCTTTGTCTGCTCTCTTCATTGTCCTGTCCGTTAAAAAAGACACAATAACTCTGCGCATCTCCCCTGCCTATCCGGCCTCTTAACTGATGAAGCTGTGCCAGACCGAAGCGTTCGGCATTTTCTACTATCATCACTGTTGCATTCGGGACATTCACACCAACCTCAACGACCGTGGTAGACACAAGTACCTGTATGTCATTGTTGTAAAAGGCATCCATTACCCTCTGTTTTTCGGCCGGTTTCATCTTGCCGTGCAGGCACTCGACCCTTATCGACGGACCGAGCTTTTCGGAAAGGACCTGTGTATAGCCTGTCACGTCCTTGGCATCAAGTCCCTCGCTCTCCTCGACGAGCGGGCATATGACGTAAGCCTGGTGTCCGTTATCCGTCTCCTTTTTTATGAATCTGTATGCGCTTTCATGATAGGAATCTCCCACCACGCAGTTCTTTATTGGAAGCCTTCTTGCAGGCACCTCATCTATCACTGATATATCAAGATCTCCGTACATAATGATCGCAAGTGTCCTCGGTATAGGAGTGGCACTCATGACAAGCACATGAGGAACATTCTCGGTATTCTTTGTGATAAGCGCATCCCTCTGCTTTACACCGAAGCGGTGCTGTTCATCGGTTATTACAAGAGCAAGGTCATTATAGATGACCTTCTCCTGAAACAGTGCATGGGTTCCAATAATAATGTCCGCCTCGTTTTCACTTATGAGCCTGTATGTTTCCTTCTTTTTTGCAGCTGTCATCGAGCCCGTTAACAGTACCGATCTTACAGGCAGGTCGTTTTCTGATACCAGCCTGTTTAACGCCTCAAAATGCTGTGAGGCAAGTATCTCGGTAGGTGCCATGATGACCGCCTGATGTTTGTTGATCGCAGTCATTATCGCGGACAGGAATGCTATTATGGTCTTTCCCGAGCCGACATCCCCCTGCACCAGTCTGTTCATCGAGACAGATTTCGTAAGGTCGGATGCTATCTCCCTCCATACTCTCATCTGTGCAGAGGTCAGTCTGTAGGGCAGTCTTTCTATGATCCGCTCGCACTCGGCACATTCGATCATGTTGAAATCATTTTTGGCGCGCAGATTATCCTCTTTAAGAAACCGAAGGCGCAGTATGTAATAAAAGAATTCCTCATATACGAACGTCCCTCTTGCTTTCTTAAGTTCCTCCATATCCTTCGGGAAATGCATCATCCTGTGAAGCTCATATTTCCTTTTGATATCAGGGTCTGTAAACAGAGTCTTAACACTCTTTTTAACCGTCTGGTTGGTAAGGCCCTTTGTAAGCGGATATACGGGCTGCAGCGTGTTTTTTATCTCATCGAAGTTTTCGGGAGTAAAGATAAGAGGCTGGTCTGTGCAGTAGGAATTACCCTTCTTGTATACCTTTCCCCAGAATATGTATCTGGTCCCCGTCTTTAAGCTTTTTGAAAGATACGGCATATGAAACCAGACGGCGTTTATTATCATATCCCCGTGCTTTAGAGGACAGGAGGTTATTGTAAGCCTTCCGGACCTTCGCATAAGCGCAGCCCTTGCAACATAGGCGCTGAAAGCGATGATCTTTCCGGTATCCTCATCCCCTATATCGATAACGTCATCAAATTTCACATAATTTCTCGGAAAATAATTAAGCAGGTCGTCATATGTGCAGACTCCTACTTTTCTAAAAAGTGAAGCGGTCTTTTCGCCCACTCCCTTAAGATCTGTGATTTCGCGTAAAGCTGTTGATACTGGCATAATTATAATGATTAGTTGATCTGTTCATAAAACAGGATCCAATAAGCTTATTTACAACAATACCCCGTAGGATAACTACGGGGTATACATTTTTCAAACACTGAAACGGTATTTCACCTACTCAACCGATATTACATAGTAGTAGATCGGCTGTCCGCCGAAATGAAGCTCGACATCCAGATCCGGATAGAGAGCCTGCACCTGTAAGAGCAGATCTCCCGCAGCTTCCTCATCGACCTCTATACCGTAATAGATGCTCACAAGCTCCGAGGAGTCATCGATCATCTTTTCTAGCATTTCAAGAGCTGTCTTTTCAACATTGCTTCCGACAGAGAGGATATCATGATCGCCTATTCCCATGATATTGCCCTGTTTGATCTCCATGTCAGATATTATCGTATCCCTTACGGCATAGGTTACCTGACCGGTCTTTACCTTTGTGATCTCTTCCTCCATGGCAGCGACATTGTCCTCTACCGGAGCATCGGGTGAATAATTGATAAGTGCTGTGATTCCCTGCGGTACTGTCTTTGTGGGGATCACGATAATGTTCTTGTCTTCTACGAGATATTTTGCCTGTTCGGCTGCCATGATAATGTTTTTGTTGTTAGGCAGTATAAAGATATTCTCTGCATTAACCCTGTCGATAGCTTCGAGCATGTCTTCCGTGGAGGGATTCATTGTCTGGCCTCCGGATATGATCTCGTCAACTCCGAGACCCTTAAAGATATTCTCCATGCCTTCACCTATCGTCACACAGACAAATCCCATCTTCTTGGGCGGTGTCTTTATAACAGGCTTCTGTATCGGTACTTCAGTTTTCGCAGGCTTTTCCTCTTTTACGGTGTCTCTCTCCGACGTCTTTTGCTCTTTTTCTTCTTTAGCTTCAGTACCGCTCTCCTTGTCTCCGTTTTCGGAAGCGGTTTCGGTGATCTCAGGCTTTTCAACGGGCTTTAGGTTTTCAACCGTTATCTCGTAGCATACGCCGTAATCAAGGGCCTTCTGAATCGCAAGTCCCGGATCGTTTGTATTTAGGGCTACGGTAATGAGATTGGATTCACCTGCATTTACAACATCATAAGTGATCCGTTCTCCGAGCGAATCAAGGTAAGTACCGTAATCTTCTTCATTCTTGCTGTTAAATACATCAAGAGTATTCACCAGATATTTAACGCAGTAACGGTATTTGTTCTCGGGTTCTTTCTCCTCCTCAGAAGAGGCTGTGGTCTCCTCATTCCCAAAGGAAAGATCTACAGGTTTTCCAAGGAAGCAGTCATAAGCACCCCTCAAAAGCTCCACAAGTCCCTGTCCGCCCGAATCGACCACTCCGGCCTGTTTCAGCACAGGGAGCATTTCGGGGGTCTTCTTAAGCACCTCCTCGGCATGCTCTATTACCTTTTCTATAAATACGGACATATCCTCTTCGGTCTGCACAAGCTCCGAAGCCTTGTCGGCAGCCGCCTTTGCGACCGTAAGGATGGTGCCCTCCTTGGGCTTCATTACTGCCTTGTAAGCGGATTCGGTTGCCTTCTGCATTGCATTGCTAAGGATCACCGTATCTATTTCCTGCTCACTCTTTACCACCTTGGTAAAGCCTCTTATAAGCTGTGAGAGGATAACTCCCGAATTACCGCGGGCTCCCCTTAACGAACCCGATGACATTGCCTTTGCAAGACTGTCCATCTTTATATCTTCAAGAGCCAACACATCCCTTGCAGCTGACATTATCGTAAGTGTCATGTTCGTTCCCGTGTCACCGTCAGGTACCGGGAATACATTCAGTTCATTTATATAGGCCTTCTTGGCCTCCAAAGCCTTTGCACCGGCCAAAAAACATCTCGAAAGTGTTTTGGCATCGATCGTATTGCTGCTCACTTTATATCCTCCTTAATCGATCACTCGAACGCCTTCTACATAAATGTTTATACGCCCAATTGCAAATCCGGTGAATTCCTCAACCTTATATTTTACATTGCTGATAAGATTATCCGATACCGCCTGGATGCTCACTCCGTAAGCAACGATAACATGAAAATCCAGCTGAAGCATATCATCCACAAGCTTCACATTGATGCCGTGCGTAATGCTGTCCTTTTTAAGAAGCTTTACGATGCCGTCCTTTACATTGACTGCGGCCATGCCCACTATTCCGAAGCACTCCATGGCTACCGTGCCTGCATACTGGGCGATAACCTCGGTATCAATGGAAACATTCTCTATCTTTGTATTTATGTTACCCTTCATAGACACTCCTCCGATCAATATTGCCTTCAAAAAACCATCACATTGATTATAACCTTTTTCACACCAAAATCAAAATCAAAGTTTTTTAACTTTTGCTTGCATTAGGAAAAGACTATTGCTATAATACCAATGTTGCGATAAAAAAAGCAACAGACTTGAATTGTTAAAGGAGGTGCAGACATGGCAAAATGTGATATTTGCGGTAAGGGCGTTCACTTTGGAAATAATGTAAGTCATTCACATAGAAGATCAAACAGAATATTCAAGGCTAATGTGAGAACAGTAAAGTGTAAGGTTAACGGAACTCCTAAAACACTTCACGTATGTACACGCTGCTTAAGATCTGATAAGGTTGAGCGCGCATAATACCGTATCCTCTCTGTTTCGCAGACAGTGGAACTGAATAAGGAAGATCAAAAAAGGATATCTTAGTAGATATCCTTTAATTTTGCATATTCATCATTGATTATCTGTAAGGCTTCCTTGTCTCCGGAGAGATTGTCCGGATGGAATATCTTCAACAGATCCCTGTACCGTTTCTTAAGAGCTAAGAAATTATCAACGCCGTTAAACAGTACTCCCGCATCATCGGCCCCGCCGAAGGAATAAGCGTTCTTTTTGTTTCTCTCAAACTCTTCTTTTTCCTTTTCAAAAGCTTCCTTGTCCCTGCAAAGCTCTTTGAATCCGTTTTCTAAGATCGCAAGCTTTCTTTCGACAAGCATCTTCTGATATGCTATTGTCTTTGCCTCGAGATCTGCGGCCTTGTCCCGGTTATTAACGGAGTCTGCTACGATCTGTTTCTCCGAATTGAACCTCTGCTTCTCTGCCTCGAAAGCTTCTCTTTCTCTTTCGAGATTTGCGCGGTCTATCTCAAGCTTCTTGCTCTCCTGCATCAGCCAGAACCTGATGGCGGCAAGATCATCCACTGTAATATCCTTTGCGATATCCATACTGTTCCCCTTAAATATGATATTTATACTCCTTATGTGGTACCCTCAAGCTCTTGTATTCTCTCCCCACAGGAATACACCACATATAGTTAATATATAACAGTGTTATACTTATGTCAACCCCCTATTACCATATCCGATTTTCTGCTTTTGTTAACGTGCTGCTCTATTCTTCCGCTTCATCATCCTCATCCGGGAATGCGGTTTTCTTTGCTTCATCGTCACTGATCTTTGAATTCTTCTTTGCGGAGAAATTGTTTACCAGATCCGGAACCATATCAAGGATCTTTGTAAGTCCATCCTGATTCTTGATATTTACAAGTCTGGTAGTCCCGTTTGAGATCACGAGTACGGCTGACGGGGTCATCTTGCCAGAAAGCCCCCCTGCACCGTTATCCTTTTTCTCACCTCTGAAATTTCCGGCTCCGACTCCAAAGGAGACATCAACAAACGGAACTATGATCGTACCGTTTATGTTTACAGGCTCTCCGACAACTGTTTTGGATGACAGGAATCCGTCCATTCCCGATAACAGCGTTTCAACTATCTGATTAAAATTCTTTTCAGCCATTATTACCTCTCCTTATGCTTAAGCGCTTTCAAAAATCTTCTGAAGCCTTTATGAAAATATACCCTATATCCGATCAACAGTAAAGTAAATACTCTTGCTCTTGTCTTCAAAAGCAGGTCAAAATCCGTAATATCCCTGTCATAATAAGGCTCCACGGTCAATCCATTTCCGATAAACGGATATATGATCGAAAGGATCGAGAGTATCTTTCCCGTATCATACGGATCTTCTCTTCCTATCTCAAGGTGTGCCTTAAATACCTTTGGCTTTAGATGCTTAAGAAGCTTTTCACCCTCTGTCATCAGATTTGACAGCTGTTCCTTCGTATCGGGCCTGTTAAAAAGAGCTATATAGTAATCCGCATCATCATATATACCCTTTGCTTTTTTAATGATCTTAACGGTCTTATTC
>JAILPG010000175.1 GCA_024699595.1 Lachnospiraceae bacterium
GCTGGTTCTTTCAGCTGTCGTATTAATGGGCGCGGGCCTGTAGGAGGACTCTCTGAAAACAGGCTCAACGGCGCTCTTTGTATCATCTGCGGACGCTACGGTGTCCACTGATTCGGAAACTTCAGGTTCAGGCTCTGATACGATGTCCTCTGAAACGGGCTCGGGCTCGGAAACACTTGCAGTGTCTGCCGTATCCGTAAGCGGAGAATCCGTAACGAATGCGTCGGGTATCTCTATCTTGGTTTCTGAAGAATCCTCTGATACAACAGGCTCTATACTCTCCGGTATAACGGCTGCCGCTACATCCGTAAGATCCGGATCGGATACGGGAATATCCGCGTCCGCAAGTCCTGCATCGGCAGTTGTTTCCGTCGTTTCGACTGCATTGCTCTTTACCGCCTCTTCAGGCAGCAACTCGTTTACGGCCTGTGACAGATCCTCTTTGAAATCCTTGAAAAAACTCATGTCTAAACCTCCGTTCTGATTGCTGATATTTATTTTCTATATTCGGTGTATTTATATTCTGCTGTAAACAGTAATCCGTTACTCAAACTGGATCAGGGGAGTAGTTGATGTCGGCGACGTATCTATGGGAAGGATCACATATCCTCTGGCAAGAAGCCCCTGTATGATCTCCGGAAGAGCCTCGACCGTAGTGGTCTTTTCGGAAGTATCATGCATGAGGATCATTACATCTCCGCCCTTCTTGCCGTCACAGCCCGAGAGCACGTTGTTTACGATAGTGTTCTTCTTGGCTATGGGTCTTACGGCATCTCCGGCAGATACATTCCAGTCATAATACCTTACACCGGCAGCCCTCAGGATATTCTCATAAATGCTGTTATCAAGCGGAGACACTCTGTTATTGCTGCCGCCGGGGAATCTGTAGATCGTAGGTACCACCCCGGTAACCGATGCCACATAGGCCTGGTTGGCCGCAAAATCATTGACAAACGCATCAGCGCTCTTATAGATCTGCTTATATACATGCGAGGTCGAATGAAGACCTATGGTATGTCCGGCTGCAGCTATCTTCTGGTATCTTTCAATGTTTGCCGGATCAGTCTTGTTGACCACAAAGAAGGTTGCCTTCACACCATATGCGTTCAGAATGGCGAGTATGGCATCCGTATTGGAACTTGGACCGTCATCAAAGGTCAGATATGCTCTCTTTACCGGAACTCCGGGAAACTGATCAAGAGTTGCCGGGATAACAAGCTCAGGATTGATATCAGTACCAGCAGATACGATCTCATTTTCCTTTACCGTATCTTCAGCGGCTACAACTACCGAATCCAGAGCCCTGGGGTTCACATCATATACGAAAACATTATTGAACACCGGCAGGGTCATAAGCAGAATACCGATGCTTCTCATTAATTTTTTTAACTTATATTTTTTCATAACAAAAACATTTTAGCACACAACCGTTTATTAAAAAACAGTTTTAATGAAAAACGTGTGTTATTCTTAAGCTGTGCCGTCTCCTTCCTCTGATGTCGCGGTATCCGCCCCTTCGGGAGCCGTATTCTCATTTTCGGAAACCGGCGTATCCGCGCCTTCCGAAAAGATCGTATTTGCACCTTCGGGTATTGCCGCATTCTCGGGAACGGGCATCTGTGCTTCCCTTATCACCGTCTTTGTGACTTTTGGTCTTTCGGAAGCTTTTGTCATGATCTCCTTTGCCTCCCCCGTATCCTTAAGCAGTCTCACCAGTGCAAAGCCTGCCATTGCGATAAACGGAATGCCGCCGATGATACCCGTGACCGAGGGACCCACAAAAGGATTTCCGCCGTCCTTTGTAAAATATATGCCTATCGATGCAAACCCGTTAAGGCTTCCGTGCGCTATAACGGCAGGCCATACACTGCCCGTACGGATGGTTATGTAAGCAAATGATATTCCGATGATCACGCAGAAAATACACATCGTGATAATGCCCGTAACGGGGAATCCCGGATATCCGACTCCGTAGTTATGTCCCATCATCGTAAGAGGAAGATGCCAGAGTCCCCAGATAACTCCTGTTATAAAAACGGCGGGCATAGTCCCGAATATCTTTATCATCTTTGGAAGCAGATAGCCTCTCCAACCCCACTCTTCTCCGAAGCAGGTGACCACATTTAAGATTGGTGCAAAGATAAGTCCGGAGAACACGGAGCCTATGACCGCGGTCCTTATGACCGAAACATTCACCTCTGTGCCCTGCTTGTTGAGTATCCCGATATAGTAATCAAGGTTTGCGGAAAACTCCGATCTGAATATGAGAAAATATATGATGGTCCCAAGGATCGCAAACAGAGGCGGGAAAAACCATGCGCCGACATAATATCTGATCTTGCCCTTTTTAAAATGGGGATCTATCATGCTGCCTGAAAAGCCTTCGCCGGAGGCAAGTCTTGTGATCAGTGCACACAATGCCGGAAACAGCATCACGACAGCCGTATTGAGCGCTCCTATGGACTTTATCTGCTTCCACTGCGGATACAGTACTGCAAATTCGTAGATATATGTGATCACGAAAACCATGACCAGAAAGATGGTTATACGTTTAATGGTCTCTTTATCCTTAGTCATTTCAAAATCTCCGTCAAAAAGGCTGCCGCACCCCTGCGGCAGCCTTCATAATGAACCTTATCATGCATAAAGATCTATTGGCCTGTAGAAACCGATCGACTGGGTATACTGATTAAGATCGGTATTTAAGGATTCTGTGTTCTGTGTATTGTTCACAGCCTGGAAATCCTCAGGCGGAGCCATCACTCTTGATGCATTCTGTCTGGACTCCTCCATCTGTTTCTGCAGGATGCCCATAAAGTCTGCAGTTTCTCCTCTCTTAAGAGGGTTGACGTTCTGCTGTTCCTCAGTCAGGGCGGAAAAATCCGTCTTTGCTGTCAGGAGATCATCGCCAATGCCCTGTATTTTGTTCATACTGGAGGCTTTAATTGAATTGGTATTGTAAATGTAAGGCTGCACATATCCGGCGCCTATTCCGCCTACCTGCATACAATCTCCTTTCTGTCCGTACCAAAAAAAGGTACAGAACTCCCTGTATTGGTATTGTACTAAAGAATTCAAGGTATGTCAATCAGATTTTCGGGGATCTCACCCGAAATCACGCCCTTTGACACAAGCTCGGAAACATGTTTGCCAAAGGTCATCATCTTCCCGCTTTTATCAGCCTGCATAAGAGACAGTATCTGATTGTACTTTTCCTCTTTTATAAGATTCCTGATCGCTCTGTCCGCCGTCATGATCTCGTTTACCATGACCCTTTCACCCTGAGGACCGTAAACCGTACAGAGTGAACAGATACAGACAAGTGCCGAAGCAAGGCGGTCTCTTATGTATTCTCTTTTATATTCATCGGCACTTTTTATTATTTTCTTTATGGATTCTATCACGCCGGCTGCTTCAAGCGTTGTTATCACAAGCTGTCCGTTCAGTGCAGCATCAATGCAAGCTTCGGTTTCCAGTCGATCCGATGAGCCGTCTGCAAAGATCACATCCGCATCCTGAAGCGATGCATCCCTTATGGCTCTTTCCATATTCTCCGGTCTGTCTCCGGTCTCCCTCTGTATTATCACGGAATTCTTTGGCGCAAGGACATATTCGCATACCCTTCCAAGCGTTACTATGACCCTTTTTTCCGTTTCATTGATGCCGTCTGCAAAAGAAGCGGCACAGGTGGTCTTTCCGGATCCTTTTGTGCCTGAAAAAATGATAAGCCCGCTCTTTTTCTTTGAAAGAGCGCATACTGCCTGCGGCATCATAAGCTCTGTCATGCTCATTACGCTCTCAGGTATATAATGCATTGCCGCACAATACCCTTTTACGGTCTCAAAGAGGTTCACGCGGTATCTGCCGCCTTCTTCCGTGACATAGGAAAAAAGGGTGCTTCCCCTCTCTAATAGAAGATCCCTTCCTCCATCCGGATCCTGTGTAAAAAAGCTTTCGATGACCTGCGCGCTCAGGATCCTTTCATCGGGCATCACAAGCTCTCCGTTAAGCCTTATCATTACAGGTGCATCAGGACTCAGATGTACATCTGTCGCACCGCGTTTTCCGGCATCATTTATGATCTCCAAAAGCTCATTCTGTGATATATCATCCATTATTTAAGCCTCTTAAGAACCTCAAGCAGCAGTCTCCACATTCTCTGCGCAGAGGATATGTCGAGTCTTTCCTGCGGCGTATGGATATCCTTAAGGTCAGGTCCTATGGATACACAGTCAATATCAGGTATCTTTCCGGCAAAAATACCGCACTCAAGCCCCGCATGGATAACGTTTACGCAGGCTTCCCTTCCCGTAACAGAAGCGTAGCTCTCAGTCATTATATCCCTTAAGGGTGAGTCTTCCCTGTATTCCCAGGCGGGATAATCGCCCGAATAATCAATGTATCCGCCTGCCGATCCGAAAATGCAGTCAAGTCTTCTGCACAGATCTGTCTTTTCCGAGGTTACGCTGCTTCTTATCGAGTAACCGAATATGACCTCATCCTCCGAGGTCTTTAGTATTCCCATGTTAAGCGAGGTCTGCACCAGCCCTTTGATAACGGGGCTCATCCTTATGACTCCGCCTGGCAGAGTGTAAAGAAGTCGTACGCAGTCCTTTGTGGAGCTTTTGTCAAAAGCCTTTCCGTTATAGCTTCCGCCTTTTTTTATCTCACACCTGATCGAAGGATCCGTGATCTCATACTCCTTTCTGATCTGCGAAAAAAGCCCTTCGATCCTGTTTGCAAGCTCCTCTTTATTCTTCTCATCCGTGACTATGCGGGCTTTACAGCTTCTCGGAATGGCGTTATCCTTAAGCCCTCCCTCGACAGACAGGATATTTATACCGTCTCCTGCCGAATATAAGAGTCTTCCCATGATCTGGTTGGGATTGGCCCGTCCCTTATTGATCTCTTCTCCTGAATGGCCTCCCGTAAAATCCTTAAGCTCTATCTCAAGAAGCGTACCGTTTACGTCACACTTTTTTACCGGAAGACGGCAGTCTGCCGTGATCCCTCCCGCGCATCCGCAGGTAAAGATGCCTTCTTCCTCAGAATCAATATTTATCATCCTCTTTGCTGAAAGAGGCGATACATCCAGAGCAGCTGCTCCAAGCATCCCGATCTCCTCATCGGAAGTGATGACTGCTTCAATGGGCGGATGCTTAATATCATCCGCTGAGAGGATCGCAAGGATATACGCGACCCCTATTCCGTCATCTCCGCCAAGGGTCGTGCCCTCCGCACTTAAAGTGCCGTCACTTACGACAAGCTTAAGTCCGTCTTTTTCAAAATCGATATCCGTCCCGTCCGTTTTTTCGCATACCATATCCATATGCGCCTGCAGGATTACGGGCTCAGAATCTTCGTATCCGGGATATGCATCCTTAAAGATAATGATATTGTCGGATACGTCCTGAATGCATTTAAGACCTTTCTCTTTCGCAAAATCCTTAAGATAGTCGCTTATCTTCTTCGTATTGCGGGATCCGTGCGGAATGGCCGCTATCTCTTCGAACCTTGCAAACACCTCTGCAGGTTCCAAATCTTTAAGTACACCCATTATACCGATATCTCTCCTTCTGTTTATTAAAATGAGCCGTCAGTAGAGCGCCGGTCAAAGCTTCTCCCTATAGAAAACGCTTGTCCGTGCATTTCCTCATAACGGATTATCGTAGACACTGTAGGTATTCTTGCCCGATGCCTTGGCCTGATACATCGCAAGATTAGCCCTGGGATACAGCTTATGGAAGCTTTCATCGATGCAGTCTGTATATACGATGCCTATCGAAGTGGTGATACTGATCACTCCTATATCTCCCGGAGCATCCATATCGCAGCAGGTCTCCCTGTTTATTTCCTTAAGCTTTTCCTCCATGGCGGACTTATCATCGACATGCGGCACAAACATCACAAACTCGTCGCCTCCGATACGTCCGCAAAGGGCCTCTTCTCCTGCAGTATTTGAGATTATCTTTGCTATGGTCTTAAGTATACTGTCGGCAACTTCATGTCCGTAATAATCGTTTAAGAGCTTAAAATTATCTATATCGATAACTGCAAGAGCCGAAAGCGCATCCCCGCTCTCTGCCGTTTCCTTGATCATTGAATCGGTGAGTCTTTCCGTCATCATACGGTTGTATAAGCCTGTTAACGAATCATATTCGGATATGTTCTGATCAAGATCGTTTAAGTCTTTTAAGGAACGTTTGATCACAAAGCCGGCCTCAAGATGTCCTGTCTTTTTATTCTCACCGAGAAGCGCTGTGATAGTGCAGTTTATCTTATCACTTTCCAAACCGGATTTTGCCAGGGCTTCCATGGTGATCAGGCTGTTGCCTTCCTCATACTGCCTTATGAGTTCTCTTCTGGTAAAAGAGCACTTGATCCTGTCTGCATCCTTTTCATCCACTAACATGTTCATAGACTTGAGCAGGTTGTCATAGGAGGCTTTCGGAGCCAGCCCGTAGAGCTTTAACTTATTAAAGCCTTCCGTATTGAGGATCATATTGTCCGTTATATCGGCCTCTATATAGACGGCGGATTCTTTTTCCAGATACTTAAGGAACTGCTCGTCCCTCCATGAGGAATGTGCGCTCTCGTATTCGGAAGTGACATTCTCTCTGACTCCCATTGCATATCTGGCATAGCTTCCCGCAGGATCCAGTGAAAACATCGCTATCCTGTCCCATCTGACCTTCTTTTCATTTCCGTCTTCAAAGACAGTCTTAATATCCCTGAAAACGCTTTCTTCTCCGTCTGCAACTGCCTGACAGACTGATGATACTTCTGCGGCATTGCTTTCGGGTATTATCTTTCCGGCAAGTATCCGTCCCTTTTTCGCATCATATTCTATGCGTCTTACATAATCACCCTTGTTTGTTTTCTCAAAGTAATCAATGGCATCTCTGTCCGGATAATATCTCCACATGCTGATATCGGAACCGATGCCTTTGTATTTCGTAAGGGTTTTGATGATATCGGAAACTGCTTTTTCCGAGGTTCTGCTGTTTTCTATGAGCACCATGTCGGTGATGATCATATCCTCAACATACTTAAAGGAACAGGCAACTACGACACCGGTCGTGGTGCCGTCATATTTTTCTACATTGTATCCCCTTATGAGATCGCTCATTTTATTATCAATGGCAGTCTGTATGCTGTCCCCGACATTTCTTCCGTCATTGAAGAAAGCCCTCGAAAACAGGGTATCAAGGGATTTTTTCCCCATCGCCTCATCAAGCGTCAGTCCGTGAATGCTTAAGAACCTGTCATTTATATAGGGAATGCCCACAAGACTTCCCATGGTATCTACAACTATTCTTGCTATACCTGCGATGCTTGACTCAAAGAAGGAGTTGAGCTGCTGTCTGAGTATCATGTTCTTTCCGGCTATCCTGTCATCAAGCCGCTCCCTCTCCAGAGAAAACCATTCTATGAATCTGTCGATCCTGTTTCGGAAGGTATCAAAGTTAACAGGCTTCCTGACAATATCCGTAACACCCTTCCAGACATAGGAAGATACAGCCCCTACGCCTTCATTGTCTGCAAGCACCATAATGGGCAGGCTGCCCTGTTTTCTGATGCCAAGCATCCTGTCCAGCAAATCTGTCGCGATCTTCTCCCCGGTCACATGATCCAGAAGTATCAGGCTGATACCCGCATAGTGCTTATCCACATACTCAAAAGCTTCATCCGGATCCTCCATCTGGATGATCTCCCTGTCCTCCCCGAGATAATCCCTTACCGTATCACATAACTGTCTGTCTTTTGAGAAAAAGAGGATCCTTGAATTAACGCTGATCGTCTTTGTGGTCATCTCATGCTCATGACTGTCAAGTTTTTGCGCAAATTCCTCCATCGGCAGGGGCTTAAAGAAGAAATATCCCTGTATGCAGTCGCAGTCCATGCTCTTTAGCATCTCATACTGTGCTGCCGTCTCAACACCTTCCGCAACCGTCTGCATATAAATGGCCTTGGCCATCTGCACGACGCTGTTTATGATGTTTCCGGCTCTTTCAGAGGTATCTATGGTATCCATGAACTTCATGTCGATCTTTAAGACATCGACCTCGAAATCCTTTAACATGTTAAGCGATGAAAAGCCGCTTCCAAAATCGTCCATAAGTACCTTGTAGCCTGCTTTCCGAAACTTCTGTATGCTGCTTATGAGTACGCTCGTATTCTCTATGTATGCGCTCTCAGTAACCTCGACCTTAATGCAGTCTGCGCCTATTCCATATTCCTTTGTCCTGGCATCGAGCTTTTCAAATATCTCGGGATCGTAAAAATCCATTCTGGAAAGATTGACAGAGACCGGAACGACCCTCATGCCCTTTTGTATCCTTTCAGCCTGAAAAGCACAGACTTCCTCCCAGACGAACATATCCACCTTTGTGACAAATCCGTTCTTCTCAAAGATGGGTATAAAGTCTCCCGGTGATACAAAACCTCCGTCTGCCTTCTTCCATCTGACTAAAGCCTCTGCAGCGGAGATCTCTCTTGTCCCGGTATCCACGATCGGCTGCAGCATCACGAGAAACTCCCTGTTATTAAGGGCTGCCTCGGAATTTCTCACTATTTCCTGTTCTAATAAGAGCTTGTCCCTCATCTCCTTCGTGAAGTAATTGAGACGGTATATATAATTGTCTTTTATAGCAGCCAGTGCCATCATGGCACGGTCGCAGGCCACTCCTATGTCGTA
>JAILPG010000227.1 GCA_024699595.1 Lachnospiraceae bacterium
TATGCAAAGTACAGATGATAGGTATGCATCATGGAATCAACGGTTACAAAATTCGGGATATACATGTATCTGTTATCCTCATATACCTCGAAAAATTCGCTCGGACCCCATTCGCTTAAGAAGAAATAGTCGTTACGAAGCCTCTCCATCAGTTCATCGCCGAAATAAAACTGCTCGTAGTTGTAGATATTTCCGTAATCCTCATCGGCACTGTAGGGCTCAAGCTCAGGAGTGATCTCATCATCATCCTCATTAAAAAAGTCTTTGATGAGGGATATCCTGTCAAGGCTCTGCGGCTTGTCCGCACTGAAGGTCTCCGATGATATCTTTGCGGACTTTCCGTTATCCTCCTGCGCTCCGCTTAGATATGCGGCGATCATGTCCTCATCGATTCCCACAACGTCCGAACTGTCACATCCCGTAAATGAGAAAATCATTGCGGCCGATAACAAAAGTGCCCATAATCTTTTTGATCTCATACACAATTACCTCCGTTTTCTATATTATTATGCTGAGGTCAAACCCTCGTTTGTGCAAGCACAACTCGGATTTGCACCTTTTGACCCTGTCATCATATATACGTTTTGAATATGATCGTTTTATGGTTGATATGAAAAATCTGCAAACTCCGGCATATTTTTACCTATTGGGTGCTATACAGCTAATCCCGTTACAGCTTTACCACGATCCTGTTTTCCGCCTCAAGCTCCGATGCCGAAATATGATCACCGCCAAGCGTCTTTCCGTTGAGAGTAAGTTCCCTGACTCCGCTCTGTGAGCCGTTTTCGTTCAGAACCTTTATGTAAAGCTTCTTTCCTCTGAAGTTTTTTTCGATCTCGAATTCCTTCCATGCGGAAGGTATGGAGGGTGATATCCTTAAGCCCTTTGCATCCGGTCTTAACCCCAGTATCCCTTCCACACATCCGACCATGACCGTGGAAGCGGTACCGGTAAGCCAGTGTACATGCGCTCTTCCCGCATAGGGACTGCGTGTGGACTCTACGAACTGTCCGTGCGCGTAGGGCTCTATAACCCTGTGCTCAGCCTTCTCATTCATTGCTGCGGGAGAGGTCTCCATGAAATATTCAAAAGCCCTGTCTCCACGTCCAAGCAGGCTCTCCGCAAGTATCAGCCAGCCCTGCGACTGTGAGAATATGCCACCGTTTTCCTTGGTATCGGGATTAAAGATATGCATGAGAGCTCCGTCAAACATATGATCAACATAAGGCGGCTCCATAAGCTTTGCGCCATAGGGCGTATTAAGTATGTCATGTACGCTGTCCATGGCCTTAACTGCCTGATCCTTTTGTGCATAGCCCGAGATAACGCAGAAACTCTGCGGATTGAGCCACATACTGGCTTCGGGATCCTTCTTTGCGCCCACTATCTCGCCGTTTTCCCTGATGCCCCTTATGAAACGGTCTTCGTCCCAGCATTTTGAAAGAGCATCTGACAGCCCGTTTCCGATCTTCTCAAGATAGGTAAGGTACTCAGTGTCGTTTCGGTCTGAAGCGATCTCTTTCATCATGCCTATCGCATAATACAGCTGGAAGGCTACAAAGGTTGATTCACCCTTTGCCCCGAGCCTTAAGCAGTCATTCCAGTCCGCATGAAGGCCTGCAGGCATATGATGTTCTCCCATTCTTTCCATTGAAAAAGTGATCGCCTGTTTTAAATGATCATATACGGATACCACTCCGCCGTCCGCATATGTGATCTTTTCATCAAGAAAAGCTATATCACCGGTCTCACCGATATATTTGTATATAGTGGGGAACAGCCACAGCGCATCATCTGCCCTGTATGAGGGATGTCCGGTCTGCTGAACGTATTCCGGATCATCAGGCGTATTCTCATGTCCTGCATTATGGTCAAACTTTACAAGAGGGAGACCTCCGCCGTTACTTACCTGAGCAGACAGCATGAATCTGATCTTTTCAAGAGCCATTTCGGGATCAAGATGAATGATACCCTGTATATCCTGAACCGTATCCCTGTATCCGTAACCGTTCCTTAAGCCACAGTATATAAGGGAGGCTGCCCTCGACCATGTGAAGGTGATGAAACACTGGTAGGCATTCCATACGTTCACCATGTTGTTAAACTCATCAGAAGGGGTATTAACCTTAAGGTTATCAAGCCTTGAATACCACCAGTCCTTAAGCGCCCCTATCTCCTTATCGACAAGGCCCTTCTCCTCATAACGCTCTATGACCTTGCCTGCAACTTCATTATCTGACTGTCCGAGTATAAATATAAGCTCCCTTTCCTCTCCGGGCTTAAGTACCATGTCGGTCTGCAGCGCTCCGCAGGAATTATCGTTATAATTCAGTGAATCATCGAGCTTTCCTTTTTCAACACAGACGGGGTTTGCAAAGGTCCTGTAGAGACCTATATAGTTTTCGTAATTTCCGCAGTATGCCGAAACCTTTGCTCCTGCAAGCCCCAAATATCTCTCCCTGTGATTGGAGCCTGTTTCATCTTTTTTCTCATTTTCATTTATGTGCTGCAGTATCCTGTTTCCCTCAAATGAGGTTCTTGAGATAAAGAGCGAATACTGGAGATTTACCTGATCCTGCGAATAATTGGGTTCATTGGTAAACTCGACAAAACCGAATACGGAGAGCTTTCTCTCCTTATCTGAAATGTTTTTAACCTTTGCGCGCCACACTTCATAATTTCTGCCGCCGGTAAGTGCAGCCGTGGGAGCTTTCCCGTCATGCATCGGCACATAATAGGTTACCTCCGTACCTATCCCTGAATACTCCGAAGAAATGACCGTATAGCCCATTCCGTGACGGCAGGTACTCCTGTATTCCTTAAGATCCTTGCCGACAGGCTGCCAGGAGGCGCTGAAATAATCACCGCTTTCCTGATCCCTTATATACACAAACCTTCCCGGAAGATCCATCATAGAGTTGAACCGGTATCTGGTGACCCTTCCGTTTGCTCCGCTCTTTACAAAGCTGTAGCCCTGTGCATTATTTGAAATTATCGCACCGTATTCGGGCGATCCCAGATAATTGCACCAGGGTGCGGGGGTATCGGGAGATGTTATCACATATTCCCTGTTCTTTTGATCAAAGTATCCGTACTGCATTTTTAAGCTCCTTATCCAGATTTATTATTGAAAATGAACATATGCCCTGAGGCTTATGGCATGACTTATCAAAGCATTTCCCGTGATCGTCAGATATCTGCAACTATCCTGTAGCCTTCGTATCTTCCTGTATAAGCCCTTATCACAAATGCCGCTTCTCCCTTTTCATTTACATAGAGAGGCTTTATCTCTGACTCACGCAGGATCGACTTTAGTACTATGTCCTTTCCTTCCTCCTTCTTTACGAATACGGTGATATCAGCATCATTCGTATGTCTGTCGGCATAGAGGTATATCACAAAGGTATCGTTGTCATAGACAAACAGGCTTATCATCGGAGCCCCCTCGATCCTTATGCCTCTTACGGCAAACTCCTCCCTCATCCTGTTAAGCACCATGGCCGGATATCTCTGGATATCCGAAAATGCCTCGGGGATCACCAGAGTATAAAGCTGCCCGTCTCCATAGGTATCCCTCGCAAACAGGGTATAGCTCTCTTCATCTTTTACTGCCTTGCATATCGCTCCCCAGGTAGCATTATTGCGAAATTCCAAAACGGGTATGTCTATCCTGTCTTTTATCTGGGCCTTGTCCCATCCATGCATGATCCTTTGATTCTCTACTGCAAATTCATCCACGGAAACGATCCTGCCCCTGTCCCTTATGGAGGTCATGGCCTTAAGTCCCCTGTCAAGCGTTTCCTTTACGAATCCGCTCGTGACTATGGCTTTTCCGCCTGCAGCAACATATTCAGACAGCTTTTCCGTAATATCCTCATCAAAGGCCGAGGACTGCGTAAGAAGCATCACCGGCTCATCCTTCTTAAAGAAGGGAGTTGTAACTACCGGGAAGCCATGCATTCCGAGGAAGTCCTGTACATTGTCCTCACCCTGCGAGCCGTTTGGGATATAACAGGGGATACCCACAGGCTCAGAAAGATCATCAAGCAGTCTGTCAAGCTCATCAAGCTTAAATCCGAGCGCAGGAACATTTACGGTGTTCACAAGAGCCTGGAAGCAGAACATCATCATTTCCTTTGGCTTGGCAAATGCCGTCAGATATGCCTGTTCCAGATAATAATCAAGCAGTCTGCAGTCAAACGGATCAAACCATCCGCCCATATTCCTTCCCGGTGCCATGTCATCCATGTATTTCATTAGTGAAAATGACAGGTATCTGGGAAGATGCTGGTCCGTATTTACCGGATCCCTTGTCTCGGTACCCGTATAGATATAGTCAAAGATATCCTTCTGTGTAAGCGGATCATAGCCCGTCTCCTGATAGCTCTCCATCCAGTTGGGATATTTGATGGTGATCTTTATATCGGGATTCTTTGCCTTAGCAGGTCCTATGATATAGTCCTTTGATATCTCATACTGTCTGTGTACCCTGTAGGCCTGCCAGCTGCCGTCCGTGATCCCATGCTCTTTGTTGTATTTATCCTTTTGCGTGCGGCATTTTTCACAGGTACAGCCCGTAAAATAAAAATCATCTATTATGAAGGCGTCAAATACCTCACCTAAAAAGCCCGAAACCTTAGTAAGCTCATCAAGCATCGAACTGTCATTGTAGCAGAAGGTATCAAACAGGCGCTGTTTCTTTTTCTCGCCCTCGATATCCCTTATGCAGGTGGTAAGGCCGCCCTCGACCTTAATGCCGTTTTCCTCAAAGACCTCCTTGCACATGAGCACCTGTTCCTTTGAGGCAAATACACTGTCTCTGTAAGGCTCTAAATAGACCTTGTCTATCCTCATGTACTTTTTGAAGAAACCTATCTCTTCCTCAAGCCGTTCCCTCGTGATCTCATCTGTGCCCCTGGCCACAAAATACACAACCAGTTCAAAATTCCTGTAATTTCCCATAATACCTTCTCCTCAATACAAAATCCGTTTAATAAATGGAACTACTGAATATACGAAAACGCTTTGATCGGCGTTTCCTGCATTAAAACCCGAAAAACGTGTTTACTCCGATGAGCAGTCCGTCAGCCATCCTTGTAAGAGCTGCCTCGCTGTGGTCGCTGCACTGGTTTCCAAGCTCGATATCCACCGACGGGATGGTGCTGTAGCTTGTCTGGGTAAGATCGATCGCCATCGATCCCGCTCCGTTTATCTTAAGGCCCGCTGTCCTGAGTCCGCCGATAAGAGATGTCCCAAGCAGTTCGTGCATGGGCCAGACAGTCGATACCGGAGCCATGTTCTTGATACCCTCAGGAGTGGAAATATAAAAACAGCCCTTGTCATACTTGAGTCCGTCTCCGTCAAAATGCAGGGATATATGGCAGTCCGCCACATTATTGCTGATGACCGTCCTTGCAACATTATCAAGATTTACATCTGCTCCGTCACGAAGCATCAGTACATCATAGCCTGCATTAAGCAGCCTGTCC
This sequence comes from Lachnospiraceae bacterium, assembly GCA_024699595.1. The sequence continues at coordinate 5,490 of JAILPG010000227.1, forward strand.
TTAAATATCTGGGCAAGTCTTAAAGTAATTGCGGCCTCGCTCATTCCGTCTTTAAAGGACATGCCTCCCGCTACCGCAGTGGCTTTTACCGCGCCCTTTGCCGTGGATCCGCCCGTAACCTTTGGCGTCATATCAGGATGACAATAGGTCTTGTATTTTGTGCCTCCTATCGTACCGTGTCCGGCATTTACCGCAACTACTTTTCCCTTTCCTCCGACAGGCGATGCATAATAAACCGCGCACCCGCCGTGCAGGACACTGAAGTTCGCATAAGTCCAGGACGGATCAAGATAAATGCAGGTACCTCCCGTATAAGCACTTACATCTGCCGGCAAAAACAGGGCAAACAAAGAAAAGGCCATAATAAGCGAGAGCAGTCTTTTTTTAATGAACATGATAACCTAACCTCCTTGCCAGAACGCATCAGACGGGCTCATAAACCCGTTTACAAAAGTATAAGATAATAGAAAGCGCAAATCAACATACTAAAGGTATACAAAAGGATTGAAAAAGACCCTCAGATCGCATAGTCTGAGGGTCTTTCACTATTTAACCGGTTATTGTAAAAACATTATCAGAAAATCATACAAAACTAAACCTTACTGTATCTGTTCTGTTTCCGGACTGATATCTTATCAGTATCCGAACTCCTGTGCCCAATACAGTGTACCGTCATCTGCTTCATAAACAGAGATTGAGATCTTTGTGAAGGTGGGATATAAAATATTCTCTCTGTGAGTAGGGCTGTTCATCCATCCGTCAAGAACCTCTCCTGCATTGTTGTATCCGAATGCAAGATTCTCACCACCCATGATATCACTGTTTACCGTGTACCAGGGATTTCCGTTGGGACGTGTGTGTGAAAATACATCTGCACACTCTCTTGCTCTTACATCAGATGTTGCCTCGAGGTTGGAATCCCATACAAGAGTTCCGAGGCCTGCTGCCTCTCTCTCTTCGTTAACAAGGTTGTAAGCTCTGAGAGCCTCACTCCTTAAGGATGCGTTTGCTCCTGAGAAATCATCAAGTGCTACGGCCTCTTCATCGAAATAGTGGATTGTCTGTCCATCGATCTCGGCCTTACCCCTGAATGCGTTATCTTCAAGAAGCGTTCCGCCTTTGTTTGTGTTTGCTACGATCGCACAGATCGTAACCGGTACGATCACTGCTGCTGCGATGATCCCTAATAATGTTTTTTTCTTCATCTTCCTGTCCTCCTTGATTACGAAAACGGTTTCGTAAATATACACTTTCTCCATCTGTGAGCATATTATCTCACATGATGTCACAAATTGCAAGTATTTTTTCAAAAAAAATCACAAACAGATCTAAATGTGACATTTTCTCATCATTCCAATACCCATCGCGTCAGGTCCGGTATGAGTGATAATGCTGCAGGAGAGCGGATCATAGAACACTTCATATCCCGGAAAAGCTTCTTTTACGACTTCCAGCCATTTTTTTGCATTTTCGCTTTCCTTGAAGCTTCCGGCTACACCGATCAGGATATCCTCTGCGGGAACATTCTTGAATCTGGTGCCAAGTTCCTTCTGCATGTTCTCAATGATCTTTGCGGAACATTTTTTTATTCCGCGTACTGCCGTTACAGGCTCGAACTTTTCACCGGTGGTCCGAAGGATCGGCTTTACGCTTAGGACATTGCTCACAAGTGAAGCTGCAGCCGCCGTGGCTCTTCCGCTCTTCATGAAATACTCGAGAGTATCGACTCCCAAGTATACCACCGAATCATTTCTCATTGCCTCGAGGATATCGGTTATCTCCGAGCCGCTCCTTCCGGCATCGGCAAGACGCTTGGCATCAAGTACCGCTCCTCTTAAAGTTACCGAGATCCTGTGGTTGTCTGCGACAAAAACTTTTCCCTCATAATCCTCAAGGTAACCCTTTGCGCTTGCGCAGGAACTTGAAAGTCCGCTTGACATCGGTATGTAGACTATCTCATCATACCCGTCCTCAAGTATCTCGTCCCACTTGTCAAGCAGGTCTCCGGGTGACGGCATCGAGGTCGATATCGCTTTTTTGTCGGTAAGCGCTCTCATGAACTCTTCCGATGAAAGTGTTTCGTTCTCGTAGTAATTGACACCGTCTATTATCACCGGCATCGGCATACTGAATATTCCTAAAGATTTAGCTTCATTAACGGTAATACCACTGTTGGTGTCCGTAAGGATAGCTGTGCTCATATGATCTCCACTATATGCCTTCATATATAAAGACATAAATAATCTAAAAAAAGGTTCAGAAATTTTTAATTACTTAATCGATTAACCCGTTAATATATCTTATTATGCGGGATCTAGCGTGCTCCCGTCAGTATCGCAGTGATCTCTTCGTAATCCGAAGGCTTCGGGATCGTAAAGGTTCCGGTCGCAAGTTTTGAATCGAGCTTTCTTGACATCAGATATCTGTCAAAATCGGAAGCGTTGTCTATGAGGCCGAGATTCTGAAGCTTTTTGCAGACATCATATGAATCATCACCGCCCGATACCGTAACCGAAACATTTCCCTCGGAAGGCTTTACGTCTGCTTTTTCATTATCGGAAGCCTCGGGCTCATCCTTAACCTCTTCATCCGCCTGATCTTTTTTTTCTGCATCGGAAGTGCTCACTTCATTGTCCGCACTGTCCTTATCCGTTTCATCCTGTCCCGATACCGTACCGGAAACGGTAAGCTCCATATTGGAATTATCCTTAAGCTCGGGTTTGTCCTGATCCGATGATCCGGTCTCATCAGTCACATCGGTCTCATCGGTCTCATCCGAAGCCTCAGAAGTCTTATCGGATATCTCTTCATCCGTTTTTTCGGAGTCTGCGGTATTTTTTACTTCTTCCTTTTCAGGTTTGGTCTGTCCCGCATCCTCCGTCGCGGTAACATCTGTATCGTCCGTCCCGTTCTCTTTGATAAGGAGTCTGCTCTCCTCGACCATTCCAAGCTCTTCAGCCCTCTTTTTTACCTCTTCATCCGAAATGCCGGCTTTAGAGGTACCCAGGGTAAAACCCATTAATAGAGCCGTTACCACGATACCTATTCCCAGACCTCTTAAATAAAATCTCAGTTTCATTGCTCTACCTCTTAAACAGATCGATCACAAGCTTTACTTCGCCCACTCCGAGATTAAGAGTTTTGGCTATATCCACCGTGGACATTCCGCTTTCATGAAGTTCTATTATCTTCTGGTTATTATTGCCTCCCGCAGCTCCAAAGGCTCTTTTGAATCCCGCGCTGTGGGCTTGTGAACCTTCGGCATTCGGCGCTTTATCTGTGTTTTCGCTCTTCTTTTCGGGAAGGGGCTTTATCGCATCCGACGGATCGCTTATGGATACATTATCAAAGCCCTCCGGAGAAAATGCGTTGAATACGGGCTGGATATTGTTTTCCGCCTTCTTTGCCTTGATGATGTCTATGGCAGTCATCGGTTTTGGCTGTGAATAGGTATACTCGGATGCCGGCACGTTAACCTTTGACTCGGTAAGATCGGCTGCATCATGCTCAGCCGATGCTCTTTCCGCAGCCTGTCTCATCTCTTCAAGCTTCTTTTCGGTATAGTCGTCCAGATCCTTTTTCAGATCCTCTCTGTCCTTCATGGCAGCCTCAGACATACCCTGTACTTCCCTTACGGTAGCATCTGCCTTCCTCACAGAAGCCTTGACATCCGCCTGTTTGTCATTGAGCATGTCATATAAGAACATCACTTCCTTATGGCTCTTGTCGATTTCCTCCATCACCATGGTGGAATATTCGTTAACGGCCATGATCTTTTCATTGGAAACCTTCTCAAGTGAACGCTCAGCCTTGTCCATGGCATATTCGACCGTTTCGTTGGTCGCATCGTTCACCTTGATCTTCATATCCTCGAGTTCATTTTCCATGAGGCTTCGAATCTGCCTCTTCTCTTCTTCCAACTGATCCTTGGTCTTTGTCTCCTCTTTATCTTTTATAAAGAAGCTTGCGGCAAAAATAATCACTCCCACCACCAGGAGTGTTATTTCCATAGCTGTCATATGATTCACCCTCCAGATAATATATATAAATAGAATAATCTGCGCCGTAATATCAATACAAAGGCTTTATCCTGACATCCGCGCCCTCTCTCTGGAATCTGGTCCTCTGTGTCAGGGTCTTGATCTCCTTTGTAACATCATTGATCATTATAACGGTGCCCGGGAAGCAGTCACCCGATACCTTTACGGTAGGCACGGTATCCACCGCTTCATCCTTGATCTTTTCCATGTATTCGTTGTAGGCTTTGGTGGACTTGCTGATCATCTCCGTAAGACCCTTATACTGCTCGTTCAGCTCTTTGAAATATCTTGTCTGGTCTACGGTGAGCTTGTCTCCCTTCTGCAGTCTCTTCATAAAGTTCGCAAGTATGGGCTTTACCTGCTCTAAAGCCTTGTTGTATTTCTGAATCTCCTGCTCCATAGCCTGGGCTTTCAGCTTGATCTGCGGATCCGCACCTACCTCCACGTGAGTCTCAACACCCATGGTGGAGCCTATAGTCTTTGCCTCTATATCCGATCCGGCCTTAACATGACCGCCGGTAATGTTTCCTCTTTTTCCGTTTACGGTAATGCTTGTCTTTGCCATCACATCACTGTGGATTATGGCCTCCGCGGTAACATATCCTCCTGAAATGACACGTGCATTCTCAATGAATTTGGACACGACATTTCCTCCGGCAGTGATAACGCCCTTGCCCATGCCATTCATTCCGTGACCTATGATGATATCCTCCGCGGCTTCTATCGTGGCTCCTTCAACAACGCCCTTTACCTCCACGCTGCCGCCTGACTTTATCGAAAAGCCTTCCTTTACGTTTCCTCTTACGGTCACATCGCCCTGATATTCGATGTTTCCGACGGAGGTATCGACGTCATTGACCTCATATACACTCTTTACAAATACCATTCCCTCAACAAGGGACACGTTGCCGGCGATAGTGGATATGAGCTCCAGTCCGTCCTCGCTGACCTCTAAGTTGTTTCCCGACTGGAACTTGGGATTTGTAACATCCTTGGGCTTTACGCGTTTTCCGAATATATCAAATCCGTCCTCACCCTTCTCTGCAGGCGTAAGACGTGCAAGCACCTCGCCCTCCTTGCACGGAGAAATAAGGTCAAGCTCGAAGAAATTGACCGTTCCGTCGTCATTTAACTTGGGTTTCGTATTGTGATCGGTGTTAAAGAAGTACTCTATGGAGCCGTTCTTTCCCTCTTTCGGAGGCGTCCCCTCCGCAAGCAGATAGGGCTGGCAGTACTGCCTTTCCTTCAGAAAAGTGTCGATGACATCAACATTTACTCCCGATATGATCTTCCGTGCTCTCAGGTCGCCTATTATCTCATCCCTGTCAAGCATGTTTCCTCCTTCCGACGGAGGATAGAAGCGGCCCACGGCCCTCATATTGTCATTTGTAACATATATCTCAAACATCTCGCTCTCGGGATAACCGCCGCTGAAATTATCAAGCATGTGCGTCTGCATCCCCGAAACCGAATCGTTTATCGCCTTGTTAATGGCTACCATATCGACCGGATAGCCTTTGTTGGCAAGATAATTCCTTACCTCATTGAAATCAACGGGAGCGCCGCCCTCACTCGGAGGATATATCTCCAAAAACCTTCCCGTTTCCTTTACCTGCACCCTGAAATAACCGTTCTTGTTCATTTTTTACCACCCACAAATACATAAAACCACTGCTTACAGGCTTCCGGAAAGAATCTCCATATAAGCGCCCATCTTGCCCTTCATTTTGTTCAAAGCCTTTGTATGAAGCTGCGATATCCTTGATTCGGAAACCTCGAGGATGTTGCTTATCTCCTTCAGTGTAAGATCCTCGTAATAGTATAAAAGGATTACCTTCTGCTCCTTTTCCGTAAGGTCATCGAGTGCTTCTTTAAGCTTGACTTTAAGCTCCTCTCTTGCAACTGCCTCCTCCGGCAGATCAAATCTTGATATGGTACTCTGGGAATCCGAGACATTGATATCCCCCCCGCCCTGCTCGACGAATTCATCAAGCGAGACGATGTTCGTTACCTTCATCTGTGACTGCCATTCATCATATTCCGTGACTGAAATGCCAAGCTCAAGCGCAATATCTTCATCAGTGGCACTTTTCCCGGTCCTTGCCTCGATATTCTTTATGGCCGTGGAAATATCCCTCTGCCTCTTTCTGACAGTCCTCGGGATCCAGTCCATCTTTCTGATCTGGTCAAGAATGGAACCCCTGATCCTCAGACTTGCATAAGTCTCAAACTTGACATCTTTTCCCTGATCGAATTTGTCTATCGCATCGATAAGTCCGAAGATACCGTAACTGACAAGATCCTCGTACTCGACATTATAGCCGAGATACATGGCAAGGCGTCCCGCTACGACCTTTACAAGCGGTGCATATTCCAATATTATCTTTTCCCTTGTCTCCTGAGCCGGGTTCTTAAAATAACTCTCCCACAGCTTCAGTCTTGCCGCGTCGTCCATTTATACCCTCCAAATACCCCTTTGGAGCTGGAATATCAGATGCCTTCCCCGTTTTTGTCATCTGTTTCCGCTGCCTCTCCGGCCTCGCTTTCTTCCGTCTTATCGATGATCTCTCCCTCGCTTCCTTCGGAAGTTTCTGCCTCCTCTTTTTCCTCCTTGGGCAAAGGAACATATTTGTTGAAAATACCCTGTATTATAAGCCCCAACACCAAAAAGATGATAAGCGAGATGAGCAGGGCCACCAATACATCGTTGATACTGTAATTGTTAATATATGTAACTATGCTGGTCACCAGTGCTCCAAGCAGCATGACCAGAAGCGGAATCTTTTTTGTATTCATGTAAAGCAGATCCTCAGATCGTTTTCTGTCCCTTGCCTACGGTCTTTATTATATAGTCTCCTGTTTCGGGATAGTACTCCACTGTCCTACCATAGCTTAAACCCGTATCCTCGGCACGGATCGGTATCTTCAGCTCCTTGAGTACCTTTTTGACCGCTTCGACGTTTCTGTCTCCGACAGACATAAGTTCGGATTTACTGGAAAAAGCAAACATCTTGGCGCCGCCGGCGATCTTGGCCTCGAGACGCATCTTGTTGCCTCCGTTCTGTCCGATTATCCTCACAAGCTCCTTTACGCCCGTGTCTGCAAATTTGGCAATGTTATGGTTTCCCTGGATCGAGGTGCTGTCGGGAAGCATTACATGAGCAAGCCCTCCAACCTTTGTCTGGGGATCCCTTATCGCGACCCCCACACATGAACCAAGCCCCAGAGTCGTTATAGAATCCGGAGCTTTACACAGCTTAAGATCTGCCATACCTACCTTTATCATTTCACTCATAATTGTTTACATCCCCAGTGATGTTAATATTTTGTCGTAAGACTCAAGATCAGGAACAAGTATGAAATAGCCGTTTAACTTGATATCATCCGAAAATGCCGTCTCGATCAGCAGGATCTTGTCTCCCAGTTCTCCGAACTCTATAGCGGGAACCGAAAGGATCGCCCCTGCCATATCAATGCTGATATCAGGTATGGACGGTACGATCGTAAGACCGGTCAGCGTGGAAAGACTCGACAGGTATGAGCCCGTTATTATGTTTCCGATCTCCTTTAAGGCGGATATCTCCATCTCGTCGAAGGTATCCGAATCATGCTCCGGCGTTCCCATTAACATTGAAATAAGGGTCTTTGTGGACTTTTCCTCCAGAAGGAACATTATGCTTCCGTGTATGTCTCCGTCCACGACCAGGTAAATGCCGGCCATTATCTGTTCTTCGCCGCCCATGGCCTCTCCGACCTCTGAGAACTCCAAAAGCTCAACCTTCGGCACCTTCATGTCGACCTTGGTATTGAGAAGCTGGGCAAGTGCGGTGGTCGCATTGCCCGCTCCTATATTTCCGATCTCCTTAAGGACATCGAAATACATGCTGTTCATATCATTTAGATCAATCTTTGACATTGAAAAATCCTCTTTAATTTATTATGATGCCTCTTTTTCAGCTATGACCGCATTCAGATCAAGCAAAGAGATAAGTGAATCGTTGCATTTGCCTATTCCGTTTATGAAGGTAACCTGGGTATTTCTCGTGGCACCCTTTGTGGAATACTCGATCTGGTCGCTCGTGAGCGTTACAACTTCCTTGACGGCGTCTACAATGATGCCGATCGGGGCATTGTTCTCAAGCTTTATGATGATTATCCTTGTATCCTTGGTAAATTCCACATCGGGAAGACCCGCTTTCTTACGAAGGTTCATTACAGGTACCACCTCACCACGGAGGTTTATGACTCCCTCAAAATAGCTCTGCACATCCGGAACACGGGTGATCTTCTGCATCCTTACGATATTGTCAACATATTTGATATCTATTCCGTACTGCTCGTCGCCTATCCTTATAACGATGAACTGAGTGGTCTCCAACTCTGCATCATTTTTCAGCATTAATTCATTCATGATATTTCCCCTTCCTCCGTTATATTAAGACATTCGCATCAAGGATCAGTGCAACCTCGCCGTCTCCTAAGATGGTTGCGCCCGAAATGATACGGCTTGCACAGTTGATATATTTTCCAAGCGACTTGATAACTATCTCCTGCTGGCCTATGAGCTCATCGACCACAAGACCTGCAAGCTGATCGCCTTTCTTTACGATAACAACGATCATGTCATCCTTCTCTTCTTCGGATTCCTCTATATTGAGCACGCCGTGAAGCCTTATGATGGGGATGACGTTCTCTCTTAAGGTAATAACTTCCTTGGCTTCCACATACTTGACTTCCGATCTGGAAATGCTCTCTATGGTATCGATCGAGCCGAGTGATATTGCATATTTCTCATCGCCGACAACAACCATCAGGGCCTGGATGATAGCAAGGGTAAGCGGCAGTCTTACCGAGAAGGCCGATCCCTCTCCAAGCTTTGTCTTTACGGATACATCGCCGCCTAAGGATTCGATCTTTGACTTAACAACATCAAGGCCAACACCTCTTCCGGATACATCCGTAACAACCTTTGCGGTTGAGAAGCTCGGCTGGAAGAGCATGTCTATTACTTCCTTTTCGGATAACTGCTCGGCCTGTTCGGGTGTAACGGTACCTCTCTCTATTGCCTTGGCTCTTACGGCCTCAACATCGATTCCGTTTCCGTCATCCCTTACCTCTATGATAACGTTATTACCGTCCTGATATGCATCAAGGAAGATGGAGCCTTCCTCGGGCTTTCCTCTTTCTGCTCTTACCTCGGCAGATTCGAGACCGTGGTCGGCAGAGTTTCTGATAAGGTGCATCAGAGGATCGCTGAGTTCATCAACAACGGTTCTGTCAAGCTCTGTATCCTCACCGGACATATACAGGTTCATCTTCTTGTTGAGCTTCTTGGACAGATCTCTTACCATCTTGGGGAATCTGTTGACAACACTCTCAATGGGAACCATTCGAACCTTCATTACCGATTCATGAAGGTTTGTCGTAACGCTCTCAAGATATCCGATATGATCGTTTATTGCAGAGGAGCTTCCCGTTCCGTCTCCTGCCGATGCCGATACGATACTGTTCTTTGCTATGATGAGCTCGCTGACAAGATTCATGAGCACATCGAGCTTTTCGATATCAACCCTGACTGTTCTGTTGACAACAGGCTTTGCTGCCGCAGGCTTCTGCTGCTTGTTCTGAGGGCTCTGGGCCTGAGGTGTCTGGGTCTTGGGCGGTTCCTTAACCGGTACGGGTGCGGTTTCCGCAGTCTCAGCCGGTACATCTTTTGCATCATTCTTGGAAAGAGAGGTGGGATCTATCTTTTCACCGACGCATCTTTCGATCTCGGAAACGCTCATAACGGCACTCTCGATCTTATCGAAGGGTTCAGCCGATGCGATATACATATTGAAATCGAAATCGAATTTTTCGTCCTCGATATCCTGTGCGGTGGGATCCGTAACAATGATCTCTCCTATATCCTCGATCGCCTTGAATACAAGGAAAGCTCTTGCTGCCTTTAATACGCAGCTGTCCTGGATATGAACGGATACTCCGTAGATGTTCATACCCTTTTCATCAGCTTCCTTGAAAGCAGTGATATTGTCATCCGTAAGCTTTACAGACTGCCATGGCTTTTCGCCCGAAGCTTTCGCATCCGTATCCTGAGTGTCTTTTTCTTCAGCGGCAGGTGCGGCAACCGTATCACCGGACTTGTTTCCGACTCCTTCTTCGAGGATCCTGTTAAGCTCCTTGATGATAGCCTCGTTGTCGTTGGTTCCCTCGTCGGAGGTTTCACGTATCGTCTTTTCATATTCCTCTATGGCATCAAGAGCTTTGAAGAGCACATCTATAAGATTGGATGTGACCTTCATGTTGCCGTTTCTTACCTCGGTGAATACGTTTTCCATATCATGGGTAAGATTCTGCATCCTCTTGTATCCCATTGTTCCGGCCATTCCCTTTAAGGAGTGCGCCGAACGGAATATCTCATTGATAGTATCCGGATTGTCCGGCTCCTGTTCCAGATTCATGAGCTGGTCGCTCAGACTCTGAATGTGTTCATTGGTTTCGTCAAGAAAGATTTCCAAATACTGGTTAACATCCATTTCAATAAACCCCCACGTTCTTAATAATATGATCTGCTACTTCTTCGAGAGGAACCACTTCGTTGGTCGCGCCGCTCATCACTACAGCTCTGGGCATACCGTACACCGTACATGTCTCCTCGTCCTGCGCTATCACACGCACATTTTTGCTTTTCTTCAGATTGAGTATCCCGGCCGTTCCGTCGCTTCCCATGCCGGTGAGCACCACGCATACGATCTCATCATACTTCGATGCTGCAAGGGATTCGTACATGTAATTCGCACACGGCTTTACTCCTTCCCTTGTCGGCTCATCGGTATATTTGACGGAGAGCATTCCTGCTCCGGTCGGTGCAGCGTTTAAATGCATGCCGCCTTTTGCGACATATACATGGCCTTCACGTATCAGTTCACCGTCGACTGCTTCCGTAACGGGAATCTCCCCAAGGGATGAAAGCCTTTCGGCAAGCGACTTCGTAAATCCTTTTGGCATGTGCTGCACTAAAAGCACCGGTGCCTTTAAGTTCTTCGGAAGTCTCGGGATCACCGACTGGAGTGCCTTCGGACCGCCTGTGGAGCTTGCTATCGCCACGATCTTTCGTCCGCTCTTTGGAGGCAGCTCCTTTACAAGCCCTCCCGGTACGGATGCCGCACTCTTTACCCCGGTCCGCTCTGCAGTTGCAGTCGCTTTCACAGTGCCTGTCCCCGCATCCTTAAGATTCCTTGTGATATCTCCCGGCTTGTTGTGGAAGTTCACGTCATATCTTGACGTAAACGTCGCAGGCTTTCTTGTGCCCGATGCGGCAGTGGAAAACTGTACCGGCCGTGCAAGTGTTACGGTGTTTAAAAGCTCTAAAAATCTTAGCTTAAACTCGTCGTTTCTTGCATTGGCAACATTTTCCGGCTTTTTGATGAAGTCTATGGCTCCAAGCTCTAATGCTTCGATCGTCTCTCTTGCACCTTCGCCCGTTGTTGTGCTTGCCATGAGGACGTTTGCACGGACATTGCTCTTCTGAAGCTCTCTGAGCATGTCGAGTCCCGTCATCTTGGGCATATACACATCCAACACCACAGCGTCGTATTTGTGGGCTACGATCTTCTTGAAGCCTTCCGCGCCATCCTTTGCAATGTCCGCAACCTCAAATCTGTCGTCGGAATTGATTATATCACAAAGAACCCTTCTCATGAGTGCAGAGTCATCAATAATAAGGATTTTTTTCTTCATTATCTGCCTACCCCTTTTCTCTTCGACGGATCTTTCGTTCTTCTTCAAATATGTATCTGATTATGCTCTCACGCTCATCCGTTAAGATGTTGATGAACTGTATCCTGTGCTCAAAGGCTCCGGGATTGTTCTGCATCTCATCGGAATAAAGGACCTTTCCCTTAAGCTTGTACTCATTGAGCTTTCCGCTCACAAACAGGCTGAAGACAAACATGATCTCCGTATCCACGGGGTATCTTACCCTTGATATGAACCTGGCCCCGCCTCCGGAAATGTCCACCATTATGCCGTTGTTAAAGGTGATATCCGTATCAAGGAACTCAACCTTTTCCATCTGGTCGGGATTACCCTGTTCCCTGACCTCTCTTGATTTCATGTCAAGGACACAGTTAAGCCTGTAATACTCTCTTCTCTGATATTTTGAAAGGTCGGTAGTCAGCTCCATGACAAGCACAAAGACATTATCGCTCTTATATCTGTCGATAACTCTTGCCAGACACTGATAAAGACCGGTAGAGGTGTAAAAACATATGTTGTATTCACCGTCAACAGGCAGCAAGATCAGCTTCCCGTGTTCCATGGGCATTCCGACCTTTAGCTGATCTTCGGATATAATGTCGAAAACAGTACTTCTGTATTGTCTCTTTTCGTTCAGTGTCTCGCTCTCTCCGAGAGATTCGATCGTCTCAAGATCGAGCTTGTCTCCTACCTTTACATATTTTGATAACATGTCTTCCTCCGTGTCACCTGTTTACATGAATTTTTTCCCGCGCACCATATTGGCAAAGAATCCCGCCATTCCGTGCTTGTGATATGCCGCAACCGGGTCGCCTCCCGTAAGGGTGGCTGCAAGAGCCTCGAATGCCATAGAAGACTTGGCATTGGGATTCTCTATGGAAATAGGCGTCTGCTGCATTATCGCCTTTATGAGCTGGGGGTCTTCGGGTATATGCCCCAGATACTGTATCGGAAGCTTTAAATATCTGCTTACTACGGCATTTAACTTATTAAACAGCTGTTGGCCCTCTTCAGCTCCCGAAACCTTGTTGGAAATGACCTTTATAAGAGTCATCTCCCGGTTGAATCTGGGATGCCTGTTGAGAGCCTTAAGTAACGAATATGAATCTGTGATCGAGGTAGGCTCCGGAGTTGTCACCAAAAGCACCTCACCGCTTGCCACCAAAAACTCGATCACTGCGTCCGAGATACCCGCACCCGTATCTATTATTATAACATCAGCAAGTGAATCAAGCTCGGAGAGATTCTGCACGAGATAATTGATGTAATCCCTGCCGAGATTTGACAGTCCCGCTATCCCTGAGCCTCCGGATATAAAACCTATATCCATCGGACCCATGGTGATTATTTCCCTGATATTCTTTCCCTGATATATAAGATCCGAAAGATTGTGTTTGGGCACCGCTCCGAACATCACCTCTATATTTGCGAGTCCGAAGTCCGCATCAAAGATTATAACACGCTTTTGAAGCTTTTTTAACTGTACCGCAAGATTTATGGAGACATTGGATTTGCCGACCCCGCCCTTGCCGCTTGTGACAGTTATCACTCTTGCCACATTCATGGGGATCTGCTCGGATCTCTTGATGATATTTCTTAACTGCTGAGCCTGATCCATCCTACTTACCTCCTAACAGCTGCTTAACCGTGTTTTGCGGTGAAAACGGTTCGATATCATCCGGAACGCTCTGACCGCAGGTAACATAAGAAATGTCCGCGCCCGTATATCTCCTGACATTATAGAGATTTCCGAGAGCAGAGGTTTCATCAAGCTTGGTGAAGATCAGTTTATAACCTTCAAACTCCGAATAGGCATCCACGATATTTAAAAGATCCCTGTATTTTGTCGTAGCCGAGATCACAAGGAAGATCTCCTTTTCCATGTCATCGCCGACACATTCGATGAACCTGGCCATGTTGGTCTTAAGCTCATCGTTTTTATGCGAATGACCTGCCGTATCCACAAGTATGTAGTCATACTGTCTGAATGCTTCAATGGCTTCGGTCATCTCCTCGGGGGTATATATGATCCTGAAGGGAATGTTCAGTATGCCCGCATAAGTTCTTAACTGCTCAGCGGCTCCGACCCTGTAGGTATCCGCGGTAAGCAGGGCCACCTTCTTTTTGTCGCTCACACACAGATTGGATGCGATCTTTGCGATCGTGGTCGTCTTACCTACTCCGGTGGGTCCTATGAAAAAGACGATCTTGGCTCCGTTTTCCGCACCCTTTAAATGCTTCTGCTGGCCGAACTTAAGGATCATCTTCTGATATACGTTTGACAGGATGAAATCAAGGGCAGAATCATCATCAGCTGCCTTTCCCGCTTCATCTATTATCTCATTTGCATATTTTTCCGCCACTTCATTGTCGATGAGAGTATTATATATAAGCCTCAGACAGGATATCTGCTTGTCATCCGAGGAAAGCTCCTTTCCTTCGCTTTCCTTGCTGAGCTGCTTTTCGATAAAGCTCTGCAGATTGTCAAGCTTTTCCTCAAGAAGCCTGTCTCCGGGAATCGTGCTTCTCTTAACCGGTGGCTCCTCTTCCTCTTTTGGCTTGTCCGCCGATATCTTAAACAGCTTTCCGGGATCTATTTCCTCATCTGCCGCCAAATCGATGCCGGAACCCGCCTGACTCTTTGCCGGGGCGCTCATCGTATTTATCGGCTTTATCGGAGTCACGGGCCTGAAGGGCATCCTCTCCTTCTCGTCCTCAAGCGCAACGGTAACTTCGATCTTTGCACGTCTGAAAATGGAAAAAAGACCCTTCTTTCGGGCATTTCTTACATTCATTATGACGACGCCGTTTCCAAGCTCTTTTTTCGCTAAAGCTACGGCCTCTTCCTCGGTTTTTCCCTCAAACTTCTTTATTATCATTATGCTGTTACCATCCCGACGGACTGCAGATTGATATTACTGTCTATCTCATTGTAGGAGATCACTATAAGATCCTTGTAGTAATCCTCCGTAAGCTTTTTAAAGTAGAGCCTTACTATGGGCGAGGTTATGATGATCGGATTCTTGCCAAGGTTTTCAAGCTTTGCGGTCTCAGTTCCGACTGACTGCATTATGGCCTTGGTCCTTTCGGGATCAAGTGTTAAGTATGCACCCTGCTCCGTCTGCTTGACACTGCTCATGATCTCCTGCTCGATCTTGGGATCAAGGGTCACTACGCTCGTTGTATCATTCGGCGTAAAGAATTTGGCGGAAATGGCACGTTTAAGCGACTGACGCACATATTCCGTAAGGACGTCCGTATCCCTTGTTACCACTGCATGATCGGCAAGGGTCTCGAAAATTGTCGAGAGATCCCTTATGGATATGCCCTCGCTCAAAAGGTTCTGAAGGACCTTCTGGATCTCGCCTATACCGAGAAGCTTCGGTGTAAGCTCGTCGACAACCGAAGGAGAATTCTCCTTGACATTGTTGACAAGATTCTGCACATCCTGTCTCGTAAGAAGCTCCGCGATATGCTGCCTGATCACTTCGGTAAGATGAGTGGCTATGATGCTCGGCGGATCCACAACTGTGTATCCGAGGCTCTCCGCCCTCTCTCTCTGTGATTCGGTGATCCACTTGGCCGGCAGATGGAAGGAAGGTTCAAAGGTATCGATACCCGATATCTCCTCCTCCACAAAGCCCGGATTCATGGCCATGTAGTGATCGAACAGTATCTCACCCTCGCTCACCTGAATGCCTTTTATCTTGATGATGTACTGGTTGGGATTAAGCTGTATATTATCCCTGAGTCTTATGATCGGAACAACGGTACCAAGCTCGATAGCGATCTGCCTTCTGATCATTACGACTCTGTCAAGCAGGTCACCGCCCTGGTTAACATCCGCAAGAGGTATGATACCGTATCCAAACTCAAGCTCGATAGGGTCCACCTGCAAAAGCGAAGTGACATTTTCGGGCTTTCTTACCTCCTCGGCCTCAGCCTCCGACTCATCCACCTTTGCTTCGACGCTTTCCTCCATCGTGAGCGTCGATACATATCTTCCGGATAAGATAAAAATTATTCCGATCGCAAGGAAAAGAACCACATTAAGCGGTGTAACCACTCCGAGGAAGCCGATCACGCCGCCCACGAAGTACAGAGCCTTGGGCATTCCGAAGATCTGGCCGACTACGGCGCCTCCGAATTCCTGCTCCTTGCTGCCCTTGGTAATGAGGATACCGGTTGACAGCGCTATTATAAGCGAAGGTATCTGGCTGACAAGGCCGTCACCTATCGTAAGTATCGTATATCTCTGGGCCGCTTCCCCTATGCTCATCCCGGCATTTAACACACCGGTTGCGATACCGCCGACAACGTTTACCGCGGTGATGATAAGACCCGAGGTCGAATCACCTTTTACATACTTAACGGCACCGTCCATGGCTCCGAAGAAATTGGACTCTTCCTGTATCTTGTCCCTGCGCCGCTTTGCCTCGGCATCATCTATCGCGCCGGTATTCAGATCCGCATCTATTGCCATCTGTTTACCGGGCATCGCATCAAGCGTAAATCTTGCGGTAACTTCCGCGATCCTCTCAGTACCTTTGTTGATGACCATGAACTGGATGATTATCAGGATGATGAAGATTATGGCTCCTATTACCAGATCACCGCCGCCGACGAAATTACCGAAGGTCTCAACCACGTTTCCGGGATTTCCGGTCGTAAGTATGAGTCTTGTGGAGGATACGTTTAAGGATATCCTGAATATCGTAGAAAAGAGCAGTATCGTAGGGAAATTGCTCATATCAAGGACTTCCTTGCAGAACATGCAGTTAAACAGGATGGCAAAAGAAATAGCCATATCAACCGCAAGGCAGATATCAAGGATAGTAGAGCTTATAGGAACTATTAAGAATATGAAGGCAAATAAGAGGTACAGAGCTATACCCACATCCGCCTTTCCGATTTTCATTCCCGCAATATTCATTAGAAACTACCTCTATGCTGTCCGTTTGTTGTAGATGACCGCGAGTATCTCCGCAACCATCTGATACAATTCCTTAGGGATCATCGCTCCCAGTTCAACATTGTAATACAGCATCCTTGCAAGCGGCTTGTTTTCGACTATCTCGACATTGTGAGCCTTTGCCTCTTCCTTGATCTTTGCCGCAAGAAAATCCTCACCTTTTGCAACCACGTACGGAGCGTCACAGACATCGGGGTCATATTTGATCGCAACCGCAAAATGCGTGGGGTTCGTGATGACAACATCCGCCTTGGGAACGGCCTGCATCATACGTCTTCTTGATGCTTCCATCATCCTCTGCTTCTGTTTACCCTTGATTGCCGGATCTCCTTCGGCGTTCTTGTACTCGTCCTTGACCTCCTGCTTCGTCATCTTTATGTCTTCATGGTGTTTATGCTTCTGATAGGCATAATCCCCGAATCCGACAATGATATAAAACATACTCGTCTTGATGCCCATGTTGATCACGATGTTCCCAAAGCTCTGTATGGCACTGACAAGTGACATATCGTACAGATTGAGGATCGTCGGGATCTCGCCTATCAGTGTCGAGTAAGCTATCCCGCCGATTATCGCGATCATTATCATGGACTTTAACAGATCCACAAGCTTGCTCTTTGAAAAAAGCTTCTTCACTCCGCTTAACGGATTGAGTTTGCTAAGCTTTGGCTTTAAGGGCTTGGTCGTAACCTTCCATTTTACCTGCACGAGGTCTACCACAAAGGCAGTCACGAAAGCAACGAGCAGAAACGGAAGCAAAAAGGTGAGGATATTTAATACCGTGCCCATGAAAAGCTTTCTGAAGGTAAGTACAGGCACCTCTCCCCCGACAAGCGTTGTATAATCCGTTATGTTGCCGTATACCCCGTTAAATGTCTCCATGAACCTGAATCCGAGGGTTCCGCTGTAAAATTTAAGCAGAAGAAAAAGCGCAAGCAGACTGATCGATGAATACAGATCCTTGCTCTTTGCGACATTTCCCTCTTTACGGGTATCTTCCTTCTTTTTGCTGGTGGGTTCCTCTGTTTTTTCTCCGCCGGGACCCTCTTTTGCAAAAAACTGAAGATCGAGCTCAAATATGAAGCTGTCCCTTATCAAATCCCCGTCCATGCAAATCCCCTCATTTACAAAGAACCGTCAGGTCATGCTCTCTACCATGGCCGTCATCATTACCTTCATCTCCTTAAAGATGTATTCGGAAGCCGTTGGCAGAAATCCGACCGTTAAAAAGATCACTGTAAGTCCGACCGTGAGCTTTATCTGTATTCCGACGGAAAACATGTTGATCTGCGGCGCCGTCTTTACAAGTATTCCAAGGACACAGTTGACAAGCATTATCGATACTATGACCGGTATGCATATCCTGAAGGATATGCTCATATAATCGCTTAAGAACAGTATTATGTTCCTTGTAAGCTTATTCGAATCAAATACGGCTCCCCCAAGCGGTATAAGATTATAGGTCTCTACGATCGCCCTTATAAAGTAATAGTGCATTCCCGAGATGACCATGATCAGAGTGACTCCGTACTGGTATACCGTCCCGGTAAAACCCGTCGCCTCCCTCGTGGAAGGATCAAAGAGCTGTACCATCGATATACCTATCTCCATATCGGCGATACGCCCTGCAAATGCCACGATGGAATCACAGATGTTTGCTCCTATGCCGATTATGAGTCCGCAGATAGCCTCCTTAAGCACCAAAGCCGTGTATCCGTACAAAGTGCTGTAATGGATCTCCTGTGCGGGCAGCACGCCGTATATCAGATATGACACAAACAGTGCAAATCCTGCCTTGAATCTCCTCGGAACATTTCTTGATGACAGAACGGGGCAGGTCACTGCAAAACATGACATCCTCGTAAATATCAGAAGAAACCGTTCCAGATCTTCATAGGAAAACGAGTAGTTGAACATCCGCCCTCACCCGTATCATATATACATCGAGAAATTAAAAAGCTCTTCCATCAGACCGGTTATATTTCCGGCTATCCAGTGTCCCAAAAGCATTATTATCAAAAAGATCCCGATAAATTTGGGAACGAAGGTAAGCGTCTGCTCCTGGATCGATGTGACGGTCTGGAAAATACTTACTAAAAGTCCCAGCGTCAGGGATGTAAGTAACATCGGCATGGCCGAAATGATAACCGTATAAAGCGTTGTCCTTACAATACCGGTGACCTGATCAACAGTCATCTCTTATACCCCCTAATAAAATGTCCTCACAAGATTTACTATTATAAGATTCCATCCGTCCGCGAGCACGAAAAGAAGGATCTTAAACGGCATCGAAATGGTCGTGGGCGGTAACATCATCATACCCATCGACATAAGGGTCGCGGCGACGACCATATCGATAACGATAAACGGGATGTATACGAGGAAGCCTATGATAAAGGCTGTCCTTAACTCGCTTATCATGAATGCGGGTACTAAAACCCTGGTAGGGATGTCATCCACGCTTTCCACGGATTCGATACCCTCTATGTCAAGAAACAGTCTTGCATCCTTGGTCTGGGTCTGACCGTACATGAATTCCCGAAGCGGAACGAGGGCCGTATCTATAAATTCCTTCTGCTCGATCTCTCCGGCTTCGAAAGGCTTTATAGCCGTCTCGTTTATCTGCGTGAAAACGGGATTCATAATAAAAAAAGTCAGAAACAGCGTGAGTCCAACAAGCACCTGATTGGGAGGCGCAGTCTGAGTACCCAGTGCGGTTCTGACAAAATGCAGCACGATCAGGATTCGCGTAAACGATGTCATCATGATGACTAACATCGGCGCCAGAGCCACCAGGGTCAGAGTGATAAGTATCCTGAGAGTTCCCGACAGATTTCCCCTGCTGTCCTGATAGGTAATGGACAGATTGTTGGAAACATTCAGTTCTCTCAGATCTTCAGCATCCTCTGCCGATCCGGGCTCATTAATGATCGTATTGTATTCGTTTATTCCATTATTATCGGTTATTCCAAGATCGTTAACATCCGCCGCCCTGACCCTTGAAGCGGTAAAAAGGGTGACAGATATAAAAGCGACAAGGTAAAACACGATGATAAGAGCTTTGCTTATCCGTTTCCGCTCATGCCTCATTTATCTCCGCCTCTGTTTCGCAGCTTATTCCCGGCTTTCTCCAACAGTCCCCCGAAACTCGTTGAAGTCTTAGACGTATCGCCTTCATCTGAAAGGACCAGCTCATCCTCTTCCACCTTTGTGATGAGCGTTACCTGATCCTTGCCCACCGCCAGCACATAATACTCTTTTCCGATCTTTACGAGCTGTAAATACGTATTGGAATTAAGCTTATATGCCTCAATGGATTCAAAATTATCGGAGAGATTCTGCATCTTCTGAAAATTCCCCAAAAATCTTGTACCCAAAGCGGTTATTACCAGTACAAAAATAAAAGCTAAAAGTACGGTAAAAAACTGGGCAGCGCTGTCTACCCCCGACGCAGCCGCAAGTAGTGCCGTCATGGCATTATCCCACTACTTTTTTAACTGCTTCCAAAACTCTGTCTGCCTGGAAGGGCTTTACTATGAAATCCTTGGCTCCGGCCTGAATCGATTCAATAACCATTGCCTGCTGACCCATGGCTGAGCACATGATCACAAGAGCACCGGGATCATTTTCTTTGATCTTCTTGAGTGCCTGTATACCATCCATCTCAGGCATGGTAATATCCATGAGCACCAGATCCGGCTTGAGCTCGGCATATTTTTCAACAGCCTTTGCTCCGTTCTCTGCTTCGCCGACAACGTTGTAACCGTTTTTCGTGAGGATATCCTTTATCATCATCCTCATGAAAGCTGCATCGTCACTGATCAAAATATTCTTTGCCATTTTCTTTCTCCCATCTTTGTAAATATTGGAATTGTCATGGAAAACAAAATCCCGTTAATTTATATTAATGATTGCTCATTAAATCTAGTTGATTATCTCGGTAACACGTACGCCGAAGTTTTCTTCTATTACGACAACCTCGCCTCTTGCTACCATCTTTCCGTTTACTAAAACATCTACCGGCTCCCCGGCTATTCTTTCTAATTCTATAATAGTTCCGGGTGCAAAATCAAGGATATCGCTAATAGATTTATTTGTACGTCCGAGCTCGACCGTAACCTCCAGGGGAACATCCTTGATAAGAGAGATATTCTCCTGCGACTGCATCGCATTTACATCGGTCGAAAATGCCTGGAATGAAGCGGGCTGCACATTGATGTTTGGCATCTGCATAGCG
The DNA here is from genome assembly GCA_024699595.1 of Lachnospiraceae bacterium. The sequence goes on from JAILPG010000227.1 coordinate 26,497, forward strand.
GGCTGTCCGCCCATACCCATGCCGCCTGCGGGCATTCCCATGCCCATACCCATGCCGCCTGCGGGCATTCCCATGCCCATTCCCATGCCGCCTGCAGGCATTCCCATGCCGGGCATACCGCCCATGCCGCCTGTGGGCATTCCCATGCCCATTCCTGCATCCATGCCTCCCGTACCCATAAACGGAGCAGGTGCGGGTGCCGGTGCCGGCTCAGGTTCGGGCTCAGGTTCGGGCTCCTGGTTGCTTATGAAGAAGTTGTACAGATCCTTTGCAAAATCTACAGGATACAGCTGCATAAGCTTTGAATCGACCAGATCCCCGATCTGCATCCTGAAGGTGATCTTTACGAAAGTATCGTTTAGGAAACTTGCAAGATCATTGGACTCAAGCTCGCCAAGCTCAACCAGCGTGGCTTCAGGCGGAGATATGTCTATCATCCTGCCAAGCATCGACGAAAGGGATGTGGCACTTGAGCCCATCATCTGGTTCATAGCTTCCGAGATCGCGCTAAGATGCAGTTCTCCAAGCTCTCCCTCGGTATTTGATCCGTCCCCTCCCATCATCAGGTCGGTTATGATCTTAACATCTTCTTCCTTGAGGACCATTATATTGGTCCCTTCAAGTCCGACGGTATATTTTATCTTGATAAATACGCAGGGTCTCTCGTAATCCTCTACGATCTCCGACCACTTGGCCATGCTGACAACAGGTGTGGTGATGTTAACCTTTCTGTTGACCAGATTGTAGAGCGTCGTAGCCGAGGTACCCATGCTTATGTTGGCAACCTCACCTATGGCGTCCTTCTCGATATCGGATAAAATCTCGCCACCCTGAGAGGAGGTATCCGCTGCAGGCTGTGAGTCCTGTGCGGCCGAATCATCCGATGCGGCCCCGTCAGATGCGTCCATACTGTTCAACAGGGCATTGATTTCGTCCTGTGATAGCATACCATCCATTTACTACTCCTCCTCCCTCAATACCGATGTCACTCTTACTGCGTACCCCTCTTTGGAGGTTCCGGGAAGAGCCTTGAACTTCTTAAGGTTTCCCACAAACACATCCATCTCGGTATCGATCTTTGAATTCAGCTTTATGATATCACCGAGCTGAAGATTTACAAAATCATTGACAGTGATCGTACTCCTTCCGAGCACTGCCTTTATAGGCATCGTCACCTTCCTTACGATCGATTCTATATGCTCGTTGTAATCCTCGTCGTTATTTTCCTTCATGGATGCGAACCAGTATTTCGTATTCAGCTTGTCCATTACGGATTCCAGCGTAAAATACGGAAGGCAGGCATTCATGAGTCCCTCGACCTCGCCGATCTTTATGTTGAGCGTTACTATGGCGATCATCTCACTGGGAGCTATGATCTGCGCAAACTGTGGATTTGTCTCCACCCTTTCAAGGATGGGCGATATCTCCACCACGTTCTTCCACGGTTCCCGCAGTAGCTGTACGCATACAGCAAGCATCTTGTCGACTATGGATCTTTCGATCTCCGAAAAATCCCTGACATTTTCAAGCGGAGACCCCTGTCCGCCAAGCATCCTGTCTATCATCGTAAACCCTAAGTTTGCCTGCAGGTCGATCATTATATTGCCTCCGAGAGGCTCAAAATTAACTATCGCAAGCAGGACCGGGTTTGCAAGAGCCGTGGAAAATTCCGAAAAAGTACACGCTTCCGAATTGACCACGCTGACCTGGATGTTTTTTCTCAGATAAACCGGAAGATTCGTCGATAACAGTCTTCCGTAATGCTCAAATATGATCTCTAAGGTTCTTAAATGTTCCTTGGAGAACTTTGCAGGCCTTCTGAAATCGTAGTTTTTGGCTACTTTTTCATCGCTGTTTGATATTTCATCAGCATCCAGTTCACCGGAGCTTAACGCTGCTAGCAAACTGTCTATCTCATTTTGTGAGAGAACATCAGCCATTAAGCTCACCTCCCCTTACTGTTATTCCTTATACAGGGCGCGAATTACTGGCATTTAAAGTCTCTGAAATATACCTCATAGATGAACTGTGAACCAAATAATTCCTGTATCTTCGAAAGGATCTCCCTCTGAATCTCCTTCGTCTGCGCCGTTGCCTGCTCCTTGGTATAAGCACTGATAACGTCTATGATGATGCTCTTGATCTTGCTCTCATTGGTGCTCACAAGCGGCTGCATCGTTGCATAATCAGCGTTCGTCTTGTCGAGCGAAAGTGAAACGGAAGCCATCGCGTAATGATCCTGTCCGTCCTCCCCGTGTGAAAGCGCTATGACCATCTCATCCTCAATGTTGTATGTATCGGTATCGAGAAGGGACGGTCCCATCTGCTCTTCCGTGCCAGCCTTCGGGCTCATCTCGAGATCGAGAACGGTCGCGATATCATTGATCAGTGTCTTTGTCTTGTTGTTTGCCGACATCGTGGATACCATCATTATTCCCGTGAGAACAATGTCCACAAGCACAAGTGCCAGTATGATCACTAAGATCAGGTTTCTTTTCATTGTATCTGCTGCTCCTTATATCCACGCTTTCTTATAGCGGACCGATCATCTGTCGTATACCGAATACGGTTTCTGTTTAATGAACCACTCAATAGGTACTGAGTGTGTGATATATCTTTATCTCTACCCTTCTGTTCTGGGCGCGGCCTTCAGCCGTTGAATTATCCGCTACCGGAACATATTCGCCTCTGCCGGAATGCTTTACCATTGCGGGATCGAGTCCCGAGTTTTCCACCAGATATTCAAAAACAGCCAGAGCTCTCGCACTTGAAAGTTCGTTATTGCTGTCGAATTTTGCATTGTGTATGGGCACGTTATCGGTATGCCCTTCTATCTCTATGATACTCTTCCCGTATTTCTTTAAGATCATGCCGATCTTTTTAAGGATAGGGATCGATTCTTCTTTTAACTGATCGGAACCCGAGTCGAATAACAGCGCTCCGTTTAAGGTCAGGGAAACGTACTGCGAGGTAAAGTCAACATCCACCTGTTGTGTAAGCTGCTCCTCCGTGATTATCTCCTCCACTATCTCGGCAAGCGATTCGGATTCTTCCATCTGTTCTTTTTCTATCTCATCCCACACATCCTGATCCGTATTGGATTCGGCGGCCTTACCCATCGAATACATATAGTCGTCAAGCTCATTAAGCTGGCTGACTCCGTTGGATATTAAGATCCCGTCTCCTATCGACTGTGCTCCGGCCGAAAAGATGCTGTATGAATCATTGAAGGATGCTGCTATGGCCTCAAACTTCTGCTTGTCGACATCCGACATTGCAAACAGCATAACAAAAAAACACAGCAGCAGGTTCATCAGATCCGCAAAGGTCGACTGCCACGCGGGCGCCCCTTTTGGCGGCTCATCAGGCTTTCTGTTGGCCATTATCCCTCACCTCCGTCTTTATCCTGAGTCAGTGAGCTTCTGACGCCGGGAGCTAAGAAGGATTTAAGCTTCTCCTCTATGACTCTCGGGTTCTCGCCGGCCTGTATGGACAGAAGGCCCTCGATGGTGATCTCCTTACACTGCATTTCCGAAGCATTTATCGCTTTTAACTTGGTGGCTACGGGCGCACAGATCCAGTTTGCAAGAACCGAACCGTAGAATGTCGTGACAAGTGCTACCGCCATGTTGGGACCGAGTGTCGAAACATCGTCCATATGGTATAACATCATAATCAGGCCTACCAGGGTACCGATCATACCCCACGCAGGCCCCATGCCTCCAAGGTTTTCCCAAAAACCTATGTTGTCCTTGTGTCTTCCCTCTATGCTGACAAGCTCCGTATCCATGATACCTCTTACGAGCTCAGGATCGGTTCCGTCAACTACAAGCATTATACCTTTCTGTAAAAAAGTATCCTCAAGACCCGATGCAGCCTCTTCAAGTGACAGAAGACCTTCTTTTCTGGCAACATTGGATAATTCGATTATTTTTTTGATTATGGCACCGGTATCGTTTCCTTTTCCGCCTGTTATGGCGATCTTGATACTTGCGAGCCCCTTAACAAAATCCGGCAGCTTATATCCTGCAAATATCGCAGCAAAAGCACCGCCGAAAGTTATCATCGCACTCGGGGCATCAAGGAAATAGACAATACCTCCAATACCGTCCTGACCTAAAGCAACAGATGCGATAATGAATACTATGCACAAGATCAGACCGAGAACGGTTGCAATATCCAATACTCCCACCTACCTAATTCGCATAAATTTCCCTTTTAAGAGATTTTACTAAATTTTTAACTTCTTGTCTACGTTCTTTTATTATAAATTTTTTCCCGTTCATCAGCGTTACCACCGTGTCGGGGGTTTCTTCAACGCTCTCTATCTGGTCGGGATTTATGAGTATCTTGACTCCGTTTAATCTGGTCACCTCTATCATCTGACCACCGCTTTCGTATTGATGCATACACGCAGATCGATATGCATGATCTGCGAAAAACGCCTGAAAATACGTTATGGGCGGCCTCTTATGCGGCCGCCCGCCCGTACTTTTTATTAGTTATTATCTCTTAAGGTTTGTAAGTTCCTCGATCATGGAATCCGATACCGTGATTATACGGCTGTTTGCCTGGAATCCACGCTGTGTTGTGATCATGTCGGTAAACTCCGCAGACAGATCAACGTTTGACATTTCAAGGACACCGGTGGTCATCTTTCCTACACCGTCTGAGGTTACGTCTTTTCCGATGCCATCGAAGAGTCCCGAGTTCATCGTTGCCGAATACAGGTTGTCTCCCGCCTTCTCAAGACCCGAGGGGTTTGCAAAAGAGGTAACGGCTATCTGTCCCAAAAGCTTGGTATCGCCGTTATCATAGGCTGCATAGATCTTTCCGTCGGTCTGTACGGATACGCCTGACATCGTACCTACTTTTCGTCCAGCGTTATTGCCGTTATAGTCACCGGCAGTACCGGCAAAGGTCGAGGTTCCGTTGTTATCATACATTACCGAGGTATCAAGAGCCACGCCGATGTTTGCAAAGCTCGGCTTGTTTGTGGTATTGGCTACCATGGTAAGCTCATTTTGGGGATTGTCGAAAGGACCCGCAGCCGTATCCGCATATCCCTTGAACTGTCCTGTTTTGGTATCATACTGGATATATACGGTATTGTCGGTAGATCCGATCTTATAATAATCCTCTGCATTTCCGAGGGATTCGTTCTTTGCCGAATCGATAATATCGGTAAGCTTGAGAGAAAAGATACCTGCATCGGGATCTTCCTGTTTTACGGAGAACTTGGCCACATAGCTGTAACCGAGTGAATCGTAAAAGGCGATATTGCTTATCAGTCCGTCCGGGCTTGTAAGCTGTGTGGAGTTCTTGTCTATGATACCTGACAGATATGCCTTCTCGGTTGCTGCAGGCTCTGCTGTCATGTTGGCTGCCGACATTATACGAAGCGGTGTTACGGTATCCTTCTTTATGAGGTCCGGTCTTGTGGGATCCGGCTGCCATCCCATTACGTTGAAACCGTTTGAAGTCATTGCCAGGTTTCCTACACCGTCTACATAAAAAGCACCTGCTCTGGTGAAATAGTTTTCCTTACCGCTGTTTACGATAAAGAAGGAATCGCCTGCTATCTGGATATCGAAGGGATTTCCCGTCGACTGGCTGGCGCCCTCGGTTGCGACCGTTGTATTGATGGCTGCGGTGGAAACACCGAGACCGATCTGCTTTGCATTGATACCGCCACGTCCCGTATCCTCATTGGCGCCGGATGCGTTCTGTGTTGTCTGGTACATAAGTTCCTGGAAGGTTACGTTGCTTGATTTGAAACCAACCGTGTTTACGTTAGCTATGTTGTTACCAATTACGTCCATTCTTGTCTGGTGGGTTCTTAAACCTGCAACACCAGAGAAAAGTGATCTCATCATAATGAGTGACCTCCTTATTTTTGAAATGATCCCTTCCGTCATTCGGGGATCCCAAAGGCCTCCTTGCGATATACGCTTAACGGTCCGGCCTTACTACTGTAGTTTCCTCTCAGACTATCACGGCTCCGTCTATATTTGTGAAGACGTTTTCATCCGCTTCCGTCTGATCCATTGCCGTTATCACGGTGTTGTTCTTCGCATTTACTATAAAAGCGAGCTGGTCCATGATAACGAGTGTTTCATTGATTCCCTTCCTGTTAGCTCTCTGCATCCCTGCCTGTAGTCTGTCAAGCTGGTCCTCTGACAGCTCGATGTTCCTGTCGTTTAACCTGTTTGACGCATGCTTTGAAAATCTCAGTTCCGGATCCTTAATGTCATCTGTTCCCTGTTTCTTTGACAGGATCTCGGCAAAGCTTGTGTCATCCTTTGCTTCGTTTGTTACCTGACTGCCTGCATTACTTAGGTATTTAGAGGTGGTTTCCTCAATGGAAGGGTATCCGCTGTTAAATACTCTCATCCGGTTTCCTCCGTAACATAGGTATCATCCTGAATGTTTATGCCTCCGAAACTGTTTCTTCACCATCAGATGCCTCTTCTGATCCTTCGCCTTCGGATGACTCTTCGTCTTCTGCTGCCGCAGCCTGAGCCACTAAGATCTCCATCTGCTTTGCATACTCCTTGTAGCGCTCAACATCCTCTTCGGATAAGAAGGATTTCTGATATTCCGTCATATCGTTATAGACATCATTCAGATTGTCAATAACCTCCTTGTGGGCCGTTGTCATCTCGTAAAGCTTGGGAAGCTTGTTAAGTGAATCGGTAAATGTTGCAGCAAGTGTTCCCGCATTTGCGTATTCACGGTCAAATGACTTGGTGATATCATCTACCGAATACAGCTCTCCGCCTACGGATACATAAGCCTTGTTGTTCTCAAAGGTTACGTAATCTACCGTTCCGGCTATGGATTTTGACTCACCCGTCGTTTCATTCGTATGTGTTATCTCCACATACTGTCCCACTAAGGATGAAGCTCTCTGAAGTGACATCGTGCTCGTTAAGTTCTGCATTTCTTCAAGCTCCGAGAACTGTGCGAACTGCGAAATGTACTCGGTGTTCGATGTCGGCTCGAGCGGATCCTGGTATTTCATCTGTGTTACCAGAAGCTGTAAAAACGCATCCTTGTCAAGAGAGCCGTTGCTCTTTGAGGCCGATTCCGTCTGGGTACTGATGGTAGAGGTGTTTGTTATCTCTCCGTTCATTACCGGTGCTGTTAATGCCATGCTCTTTCTCCTTTCTTAGTATTTTTGAAAATGAATATTGATCGTACTTTTTTATCATGCCCTGTACTGGACGCTGGTACCGCTTAAGTTCATCATCTCAGCTTCGAGTCTCTCTTCATCGGTAAGCTCCGAAAGCTCCGCATCGCTCATTGCGTTAAGATCGATGCTCCTCCTGCTTCTCCTTGACGGGGTACCGTTTCCGGACTGTCCGCCGTCTGTCTGATCCCTGTAGAGACCATGCTCAAGGTTGTAATTTGCAACCGATACGTCGATCTCGGTAACCTTCTGGCCCTGCTCTTCAAAGGTCTTAAGCAGCTGTTCCATCTGGGATGCGAGCACTTCCCTTACGCTCTCGTTCTGTACGAGTATGTGGGCATGCATCACTCCGTTCTCGGATGCTATCGATACATTGACTGCCCCGAGTGAAGCGGGATGCAGCTGCATCTCCATGGTGGTAGTCTCGGGTGAGATATTGACCCTTATCTGCTCGGTAACCTGGGACATTATGTTTGCGCCGTCCGCATATGAGCTGTATTCCCTTACCGACTCGATCACTTCGCCGTTCGATCCGATCTCGGTGGTCACAAAGACCTGTGACATTGCATCATTCTGGTTAAAGGAATCGGGGTTTGTGTCGTTTCCGGCATTTTCTGCCTTTGCGGAAACATTTACGGCAGCCTGTGCATCACTCTTTACGGTGCCTTCCGTGTTTTCTTTCTGGCCCTTTTTAACCGTCTCGTTCTTATCCTCTGTTTTTACCGGCTCAGTACTTGCTGCCGCGGTATTCTTTACAGGCTCAAGAACAGGCTTGTCTTCCGTCTTTTCGGACAGATCCGTTTCCTTAAGATCCTGCACGGGAGCAAACTCCTTAACAGGTTCCTTAATGAGCGCGTCAAGAGCGTCATCGGTAAGGCCAAACTCCTGTTTGATCCCGTCCGTGACTTCGTTTACGACATCGATCACATTATTAATGCTCTGCAGAAGGGTTTCATTGGTGAGAAGCGACATGGGATCGTCATTTTCCGTAAGGTATAACATAAGCTCCTTGATGGAGTCAGGATTTAAAAGATCGAGCTCTGTAAAGCCAAGTGCTTCCATAGCGGCGTTTAACTGCTCGTCGCTTACCGAAAGCTCATCCTTTACAGCATCCTTTATATCTTCGGTCTTTTCCGAAACCTTTGCGGATACGTCCTCTTTTGTGTTTGTATCATCCGTGATATTTTTCTTCTCTTCGGTCTTTGAGCTCTTCTCGGCCTTGTCCGCGGAATCCGAACTGTCCGTGTTGTCATTCTTCAGATCTTTTCTCGGCTTGTTCTGAACCTGTGCGGGCTTTGACTGCTTTACCGCATTTACGGCATCCTGCTTTGTGTCAGTGTTCTTGCCTGCGGCCTCGCTCATGACCTTTACGAAGGAATCGTCTTTCTGACTTGCCTGAGTGCTGTTCCCTGCGATAGATCCGTCTACTCGATTATCAGCACCCATAAAAACTGATTGCAGTTCTTTTATTGATGTTGTAGTCATTTACTCTCCTTTCTTTATTGATGGAGACACTTATCAGGTGTTTCCTGCGGGAGGGAACTTCCCGCAGTGAACGGATCTATTCGTTCACTATAAACATTATCGGCAGGAAATGATAATTACTTAAGTAAAAATATCACTCAGGATCCATTATCTTTGTAAGCCTCGAAGCAACCTCTTCATCGATCACGTTTAATATCTTTGCACGCGAGGTCGCATCCATCCTTCCTAATATCTTTGCCACCAGCTCGAGATTGTCTGTCATCTCCTCAAATACGGCCGCAGCGCTCTTCGGCTTCATCTCGCTGTAGGCCTTTACGTATTCGTCAAGCTCCTTGTCGGCCTCGATCTGGGTGATCACCTGCTTGTACAGGTATTCGGCATTCTCCGGGTCGATACTCTCATAATACTTTCTGTACTCCTCAACGGAAGGTGCCTCATCGGAAAATACGACTTCCTCATAGAATTCGGTCTTTACACGCTGGAACTCGACCTGGCTGTCCTCAAAGGTCTTAAGTCTCTCTATCTCTTCGCGCATCGAGGCGATCTGTTCATCGGCAGCGCTTGTAAGGGTAGAGTTCTTAAGCTTCTCGTTTTCCTTCCTGAGTCTGTCGATTTCCGAAAGAGCATCGGCAAGAGTCGGAAACTCGTCCGAAAGATCGCTTTCCTTGTTTTCGCCGGAGCCCACATACGGTTCCGTCTCCGGAAGTATCTTATTTATCACCGGAGTATCCTTAAAGATCGGATACAGGAAATTGGAACCGAATCCGCCCACATCGAGCTTTATCAGAAGGCATATTATCGCAAGCCAGATGATGATTATAAGTACCGTAATGAGAGTGACCGAAAGACCGCCGCCTTCCTCCTCTTCTTCTTCGGCATCAGTATACAGCGCATCACCTGTGGAAGGTTTCTCCGGATTCTGTCCGGCCTTTTTTTCCTTCTTTTCCTTTTTTTCTTTTTTCTTTTTTGTAGGTTCGTCTTCTATTATCTCGTCGCCTTTAGCCATTATCGTCCTCTTTAGCCTGTCCGTATCTGTAGCTTACAAGTTCATCTATCTCCTTGCTCTCGGCAGCCTTAACCTCCTGCTTGAACACTTCAAAAGCATTCTCCTTGAGCTTTTCCTGAGTCTCCTTCTCCTGCATGGCGATCTTAAGCGCTTCGCGTTTCTGTTCAAGGATCTCCTCGGCACGCCTCAGGTTTTCCTTCTGGATCTCTATCTGATACTCCATTATCTCTATCGCCTGAGTGGTCTCCTTGATTTCAAGGATCGACAGACTGTCGTTGTAAAGGGATCTGAGCCGCTCTTCATATGCTTCTTTTCTGCCGTATAGGGTATTTAATTTTTCCTCTTCCTCATTTACGACACTGCTTGCCATGGCAAAATCATTCTTTGCCTGTGTTTCCAGCTTTTCCTTAAGATTCAGGATGTTCTGCATCCTGTATATGAATCTGGCCATATCTCACCCTGATATCACTCAAAGATCTCTTCAAGAAGCTTCAGTTCGTCTTCGAAGGAATATTTCGAATCAACGTCCTGTTTAAGATACTCATTGACTTTTCCGATTTTTTCTATCGCATAGTCTATCGAGGGGTTAGCTCCCGATTTGTACGCGCCTATGTTTATAAGATCCTCTGCCTCGTTATAGGTTGCCAGAACGTTTTTCAGTCTTCCCGCGGCAGCCTTGTGTTCCTTGGTCGCTATCTGGCTCATGCATCTTGAAATACTCTGCAAAATGTCGATCGCAGGATAATGATTCTTATGCGCAAGCTTTCTGTTTAACATTATATGTCCGTCAAGGATACCTCTTGCGGTATCCGTTATCGGCTCGTTAAAATCATCACCGTCCACAAGCACGGTATAAAGCCCCGTGATCGAACCCGTCTCGGAATTTCCTGCTCTTTCCAAAAGCTTTGGCATCTCCGAATACACGCTCGGGGGATAGCCTCTCGTAACGGGCGGTTCTCCGCTTGCAAGCCCTATCTCTCTCTGTGCCATCGAAAAACGTGTCAGCGAATCCATCATTAAGAGCACGTCCTTGCCCTTGTCCCTGAAGTATTCAGCAAGTGCGGTCGCGGTCATGGCGGCTTTTTTTCTTACAAGGGCAGGCTTGTCGGAGGTGGCCACGACAACGATCGATCGTTTCATACCTTCCTCTCCGAGGTCCCTCTCTATGAATTCCCTGACCTCTCTTCCGCGCTCTCCGATCAGGGCTATTATGTTGATGTCAGCCTTGGTGTTTCTTGCAAACATTCCAAGCAGTGTACTCTTTCCAACGCCGGAGCCCGCAAATATACCGATCCTCTGGCCTTTTCCTATGGTCATGATACCGTCCACGGCCTTTACGCCAAGCGGAAGCGGCGTGTCTATGATGACCCTCTTTAGCGGATCCGGAGGAGGGGCGTCTACGGGATAGGTCCCTTCACTTACTATCTCGCTGCCGTCAACCGGCCTTCCGAGTCCGTCGAGACATTTACCGAGCATCCCTTCTCCGACATTTACGGTGAGCGGGAAGCCCATGTTTTCGACTATGCATCCGTAACCTATGCCATCCGTAGTCTCGTAAGGCATGAGCAGGGTCCTGTTATCCCTAAATCCCACGACCTCGGCAGTTACAAAAAGTCCCTGTGCTTTGTCTGTCATTATGCGGCAGAGATCATTAAGCTTTGCATCGGGACCTATGGACTCTATCGTCAGACCGACAACGTTGACAACCTTGCCCAGTCTTTTAAAATATGTTTTTTCAAGTGCGGCTTGATACTTCGAACCGTTCATACCACATCCTTCATCATCGCATCACTCATCATGATATGATAAAAGCCTCAATTCCTTCTTTAAAAGTGAGAGCTCCGTTCCCAGACCACAGTCATATATCCCGCTCTCGCATTCCACAAAACAATCCGAACTTCCGAGTGTCACATCTTCTATGACCTCAAGAGAATCAATGCCGCCCACGCAGTTTAGCAGGTCGTCCCTGTAGGCACTTACATAGGCGAAATCACTCGAGGAAACATGCACCATGAAATTCTTTCCGCCCTCGACGCTTCTTATGGTGTCCTTTAAAAGGTTCATTATCACGCCCGTTTCATTTTCGAGCGATATTCCGAGCACGTGGCTGTATATCCCTGTAAGGGTCTCTACGAGCACCGGTTCCAGTTCCTCGTATTTTTTCTCGTACTGTCTTTCGAGCTCTTCTTTTTCCTGCAAAAGCTCCGCTTTCATGGCGTCTATATCCGCCATTCCCGCGTCGTAACCCGCTCTGTAGCCTTCATCATGGCCCGCTGTGATCGATTCGTTCTTAAGATCCTGCGCTTCTCTTTCGGCTGCGGAAAGAATCCTCTCTCTCTCTTCTCCGGCAGCGCCTAAGATGCTTTCGGCATCCTCGTTGGCACGTGCGATGATCTCCGATGCGCTCTCCTTGGCCTGTGCCACCGCCTCCGGATCTGCATCCGGATCATTTAAGAGAGCTTCCACCTGCTCAGCTTCGAGGCCTTCGGAAAAGCCGTCCGCAAAGTCCTCCTCTTTTTCCATTTCAAGGATCTCGGTAAGCTTCTGTATCTTCTCGGCGATGAGGTCGTTGGAATTGATCATCCTCTTGCCATCGCCCTTTACTATTATCGAACTCGATTTAAGCAGATTCTTAGACAACTATCTCGTCACCTCCGCCACGGGAAATAACGATCTCAGCGCCTTCCTCAAGCTTCCTGATGGTGTTGACGATCTTCTGCTGTGCTTCTTCAACATCCTTCATACGCACAGGACCCATGAATTCCATATCTTCCTTGATCATGGCTGCAAGACGGGACGAAAGGTTCTTGAATATAGCACCCTGCACTTCCTCGTTCGCGCCCTTTAATGCGATAGCAAGATCACTGTTGTCAACATCCCTGAGTACTCTCTGGATAGCCCTGTCATCAAGCAGCAGGATATCTTCGAATACGAACATCTTCTTTCTGATCTCGTCGGCAAGCTCGGGCTCGTCGATCTCGAGAGTCTCCATGATATGTTTCTCTGTACTTCTGTCTACGGTATTTAATATCTCCACTATCGAATCCACACCGCCGATAATGGTGTAATCCTGGTTTACCAGGCTTGAAAGCTTTCCTTCGAGTATCTTTTCCACATCCTTTATTACATCCGGAGACGTTCTGTCCATCAGAGCTATACGCTTTGCAACATCCGACTGGCTGTCAGGCGGCAGAGACGAGAGTATCATGGCTGCCTGTGAAGGCGAAAGGTATGAAAGTATCAGGGCTATGGTCTGAGGATGCTCGTCCTGTATGAAGTTTAAGACCTGTGAAGCCTCTGTCTTTCTGATGAACTCGAAAGGCTTTACCTGCAGCGATGCCGTCAGCTTTCCGATAACATCGTTTGCCTTCTCCTCTCCGAGAGCCTTTTCCAGAAGCTCCTTGGCGTATCCGATACCGCCCTCTGCGATATACTGCTGTGCAAGGCAGACCTGGTAGAACTCCTCTATCACCATTTCCTTTGCCTGGGGCGTCACACTCCTGGTATTGGCTATTTCCAGAGTCAGTTCCTCGATTTCCTCTTCCTTGAGATACTTGAATATCAGCGCTGATCTTTCGGGCCCGAGCGCTATCAGTAGGATCGCGCTCTTCTGAAGACCGGTAATGACTTCTTCACGCTGTGTATTCTGATTGTGACCTGCCATTTCCTACCCCCAATCGTCACTCAGCCAGTTTCTTAAAAGTGCGGCAGCCGCATCCGGGTTGTCATCCACAAACTTCTCCACCATGAGCCTGATCTCTGATTTGGATTCCAGTTCTATATCTTCCACGTTCGCTTCCTGCGTGGACTCTAAGAGGTCTTCCACCGAAAGCTCTTCTTCCTGCGGTATCTCTTCTTTTTCCCTTCTGAGTGATGAGAATACCACGAATCCGAGCAGTGCAAGTATGAGCACTATGAGGAAGATCTGTGCGACATCCGCTGCATCGACCCTGAAGCCTTCCGATGCCTGGAATATCGGAACATCATATGCGATTATCGAAATATTTGCCTGGGGTATTCCCGTGGCATTTGCCACAAGGCCGACCATTTCGTCGTCCACGGTTTTTCTCTTCATTTCCGAATTCTCGGCGATGAACTCATCAAATGTTATGCCGTCAAGAACGCCCTGGTTCTTAAGCTCGTCTTCCTTGTAGATCACATAGTGTGATGCCGTTATAGCGATGGACGACCCGTTGTAGTCTATGGTTCCCGGCGGAGTCGACTTATCGGTGATCTTTTCTCCCGGCAGATAGTCTCTGGATTCCTCGGTAACGGAATATCTTGAGCTTCCATCATCCTCGATCACGTAAGTGGTCTCCTCGGTATTTGTATCGGTTCCGGGTATTCCTGAAACGGCGCCGTATCCTTCAGCCTCATAGGTGTCCGAATGTGATATGACATTGGCCCCGTTCTCGTCCGCCTGTGTATAGGTATGAGTAGTCTCGTTCTGGGATGAAAAGTCCATCTTGAGGGTCGTTGCGACCTTGACATCCTCATAGAGGTTTGAGCCCAAAAGAACCTGAGTCACTTCCTGCTTAACGAGTCTCTCCGCTTCATTCTTAAGCTGGATCTGTGTCGTGGCGTTTACCGTATTCGATGCTATCACCGAATCCGCGCCCGAAAACAGCAGATTTCCGTTTGAATCTATTATAGTTATGTTCTCGGTCGTCTTGTTGCCGAGAGCCGTAGCGATGTTCTTTGCAAAATTTTCGGCTACGCCGTTCTCAAGCTCCTCATTGAGATCGAGCATAACGCTTGCGTAGGATTCCTCCTTCTGGGCAAGGAGTGTTCCGTCATCATCGGGTATCGAAAGCGTAACATAAGCTGCCTTGACCGCAGGAACCGACTCCATGATCTCCTGAAGATGGGATTCCTGATACAGCTTGTAGGTCTTGGCCTTGTCCGATTCCGTCGTTGAAAATCCTCCGGAAAGAGCGCTCTCAAGTGAATAGCTCTGTGCAGGATATCCGTTTGCTCCGAGAAGGAGCGTCGCTCTTGAGAGGTTTTCTTTTTCCACCGAAATGATGAGTCCGTCATCGGTTATCTCATAGCCAATGTTCTCCCCCTCAAGAAGACTTGTGATCTCAGACGCCTCCTTGGTGCTCTCGCAGTTTATGAGTGTAGTGTACTGGGGTCTTGTAAGGACTGTCGCCAGTATCGCCAGTGCCAGTACGACTCCTGCCACGGCGCTGATTATTATGGTCTTCTGTTTTGCTGTAAACTTATTCCACCAATCAAGGATCCGTTTAGGGATCTCTCTTAATCTGTCAGCCACTTTTTACTCCCTTATACCTGAATCTGTATGAGTTCCTTGTATGCTTCTATGAACTTATCCCTGAGTGTCGTTGTATAGCTTAATGCCGTCTGGGCCTTTGCTGCTGCGATCGCCATATCATGGGTATTTTCCGAAAGGCCGAGGGCGAATTTCATTTCCTCTTCTTCCTGGTCAAGCAGCAGGTTGTTCGTCTCGTTTAAGTTTCCGAGTGCCGACTTGAACATTGAAGAAAAGCTGTCGTCGATATCCTTTCCCTTTCTTGTGGAAGCGTTCTGTGCCGCGTTTGCTATCGCATTTGAACTTACATTGAGCAAAGAAGAAATATCCATTTACAATGACCTCCGA
>JAILPG010000233.1 GCA_024699595.1 Lachnospiraceae bacterium
CTTTACCTTTGGGGATCATGATCTTATCGGGAACGGAAATATCTGTACAAAATATCGGACACCAATATTTCAGAGCTTCTCTTACGATATCCTGATCAACATCCATACTTTCCGAAGGATTCCACTTTTCTGTTTCTTCTATGGGTATGATCTCTTCTTCATCAAAGTGGATAAGATCTCGTGTCTTCCACAGTACCAATTTGCCCGCAGAAAGCTCGCAGACATTTCCGTTTTCATGGATTTTCTCCGCACAGATCCCTATCTCTCCATCATCCGTTTGGAAGATCTTCGGGTTTCTTACTCCGAGGGGGACTATCGTGTTATCATCTGCGATCCGTCCCTTTGCAAAAAGGATCCCGTAATCCCTGTTAAAATGAGTCTTTAGTCCGTTTTCGTCTTCACACGCAAAATGCACGCTGTGCGCGAGTCCTTCCGGATAATTATCGGGGTTAACATCTCTTGTATATACGTGTATCTTCATCTGTGTTTTCCTCATCATTTGTATTTCCTTAGCGGGAAACCCATCTGATCCCGGTGTGGTATTTTACCATATCGGCTGCGGGTTGTTCATGCTTGGAGTATACCGTATACGCTCACCAAAGGAAAGTGCATAAAATTGCAGGGGATTTTGCCGGACTTCATTCTGCGCAGGGAATCAGTGTACGATCATGGTTGACAAAACTCTTCTGTTTGTTAAACTATACAAGGACGAACGTCTGAAAAAAATGATATCCGGGATCGATCGGTGCTGATCTTTCGGTTCCGGAAACACATATCATAAAGAAAGGTGGTGGTTATTAATGAAGAAGATGACAATTCCGGCATCATCTGATGTTCCAGGTCGATCTTGCTTTAGAATTATGGCCACCGCTTATCATATTTGATCAAGGTTATCCCATAAAGAAAAAGCTGTTTGGAACCATATATACAGATGACCGGTCACACAGTTAACAGGAACCGGTGGTTTTGTTTTGTTCGTTAACAAAGCCGGTAACAGCATTTCCCTTTTACAGATATCATATGCGGTGACGCCAGAGAAAAATCCTTCTAAAGCTTTACAAGGAATGGAAATCCTACGGATTTCCATTATCGCCGGAAAATTCTCTGCGAGAACTTTTCGGCACAAAATTTTTAAAAAAAATTTTGTGAGGAGGGCGTTACTATGTCTACAGAATACACGATGGATGAGATCCGTGAATTGATTGATGCAAGACAGTACACCAAGCTTCGTTCAGAACTTATGGAATGGAACGAGGCTGATATTGCTGCGGTCATCGAGGAACTTCCCAATGAGGACAGGCTCAAGATATTCAGGATACTTCCCAAGAACATGGCAGCCGATGTTTTCGCCTATCTCGACCTGGACACCGAGCAGACGATCATCACATCAGTTAACGAGCGTGAGGCTGCAAATATCATAAACAATCTGATGGCCGATGATGCTACGGACCTTATGGAAGAGATGCCCGCAGGAGTGGTCAAAAAGCTCCTTGCAAATGCCAATTCCGAGACAAGAAGGGATATAAACCATCTGCTCAGATACCCCGAGGATTCCGCCGGATCGATCATGACGGTGGAGTTTGTGGACTTGAAAGTACACCTTACCGTCAAGGAAGCCATCGACAGGATCAGAAAGGTCGGTGTTGACAAGGAAACGATCAACATCTGCTATGTGCTCGACAATGAGAGACATCTTCTGGGAACGGTAGCTCTAAGGTATCTGCTGCTTAAAGGGGACAACGAGATAATCGGAGACATAATGAATGACAATATCATCTCCGTAAATACCCTTACCGACCAGGAAGAGGTTGCAAGACTGTTCCAGAAATACGATTTTACCACGATGCCTGTTGTTGATAATGAGAACAGACTCGTCGGTATCATCACCATCGATGATGTAGTCGATATCCTGCAGGAAGAGGCAACGGAGGATATCGAAAAGATGGCAGCTATCGTGCCTACGGATAAGCCCTACATGAAAACGGGAATTGTGGAGACCTACAAAAAGAGGATCCCTTGGCTGTTGCTGCTGATGATCTCCGCAACCGTGACCGGAGGCATTATCACCCATTATGAGAATGCACTCGGGACCTATGTGGTACTCACATCATTCATCCCGATGTTGATGGATACAGGCGGAAATGCCGGAGGACAGGCATCAGTTACGATAATCCGTGGACTCTCGCTTAATGAGATAGAGTTTTCTGATATCGTAAAGGTTATATGGAAGGAGATCCGCGTGGCAGTGCTGTGCGGCATCACCCTTTCGATCACCAATTTCATCAAAATGATGATCGTCGATCATGTAAGCATGACCGTGGCTGCAGTTATCTGCTTCACACTGGTTGTTGAGATCGCGATCGCTAAGGTGGTGGGCTGTACGCTTCCGATGCTTGCAAAAAAAGCAGGATTCGACCCTGCGGTAATGGCAAGTCCGTTCATCACGACGATCGTCGATGCGCTGTCGTTGATGATCTACTTTACATTTGCGACGCATATGCTGGGGATCTGAGGTCCATAGGTTATATTAGTTGTGATTGAGGGATATTGCGATATTGCGATATTGAGATATTGCGGGATATAAATCAAATCTCCTGAGCTGTGATACCAGCTCAGGAGATTTATTTATATCCCTTAATAGTATTTGTTCTTTATGAAGGTCTCGGTCTCTTCAACATATTTTTCGCAGTCTTCGGTTGTCTCTGCCTCGACCATGATACGTACTACGGGTTCGGTGCCGCTCTTTCTGAGTAAGAGCCTTCCTTTTCCGTCGAGCTTTTTGTTGAGATCCTCAGCGTATTTTACTACTTCGGGATCTTTCATGACTGCATCCTTGTCGGGTACGGCAAGGTTCTTAAGCTTCTGCGGAAGTATCGTTAAGCCTCTGGTGAGGTTTGAGAATACGGTCTTTTTGGCTACCATGATGTCGCACATGATGATCGCGGTAAGGATGCCGTCTCCGGTGGTTGCATATCTGTCAAAGATAACGTGTCCGGACTGTTCGCCGCCTATGCTGTAGCCGTGCTCCTGGATCTCTTTGGATATGTATTTGTCGCCGACATCGGTGATCACTACGTTGATCCCCTGTTCCTTAAGCGCATTTAACAGGCCGAGATTTGACATTACCGTAACTACGGCTGTGTCTTCCACCAGATTGCCTTTTTCCTTGAGATAGCCTGCACCGATATAGATGATCGCATCTCCGTCAACCACGTTGCCTTTTTCATCCACACCGAAGCATCTGTCCGCATCACCGTCAAATGCAAAGCCGGCATCAAGGTTA
This sequence comes from Lachnospiraceae bacterium, assembly GCA_024699595.1. The sequence goes on from JAILPG010000233.1 coordinate 3,284, forward strand.
TTTGCCTTTACGAATTCCTGAAGGGCGGCTATGTGGGTCGAGCCGCAGTCCACATTTATGTTGGTTCCGTCAGGCTCATTACCCATGACATAGGTGTCTGCGCCGAGCATATCAAATACGGTCTTTGCGATGGTGAAAGCAGAGCCGTTGGCACAGTCAAGTCCTATCCTGTAGCCTCTTAAGGAATGAAGAGGTACCTGAGAGAGATAGCTTATATACTGATTTCTTCCCTGGAAATAGTCTGTGCAGCGGCCGACATTCTCGGCACTGAAGGGGATCTCGATATCTCCGTCTATGTATTTTTCGATCTCTGCAAGCACGGAATCATCCATCTTGTAACCGTCCGAATCGATGACCTTAATACCGTTGTCATGATAGGGATTGTGGCTTGCCGTGATCATTATTCCGAAATCAAACTTGCCCGTGCGCGTCACATAGGATACGCTTGGGGTCGTTGTTACATGCAGAAGGTGTACATCGGCACCGGTTGATGCAAGTCCCGCGGACAGTCCGTACTCAAACATATAGCTTGAACGTCTGGTGTCCTTGCCGATAACGCAGTTGGGCTTTCTGCCAAGCTTCTGGCCGAAATACCAGCCGAGGAACTGGCCTATCTTAAGCGCATGTTCCACTCTTAGATTCTCGTTTGCTTTTCCTCTGAAACCGTCTGTACCGAAATATTTCATATGATGATCCTCCCGGCCCTAAAATGCGGGCCTGCTTTAGCTTGTTTTCAGTCTGTAAAGATCAGCCGGCCTGTGTGCCGGATACAGTTTATGGTAGTATAAATGCGTAAAAAATACAAGTATTGCAGTAAAAGTTTATATAGAAAACAGGGGTGAAGACTGCTATAATGTATCGGGCAATTGTCAAGAAGAATTAAGAAGGACGGTAACAAAGATAATCACATGCTTCAGGAAAGAAAAGACGTTAGAAACATAGCCATCATCGCTCACGTCGATCATGGCAAGACAACCCTCGTTGACGAGCTGTTAAAGCAAAGCGGGGTATTTCGTGACAATCAGGAAGTGGCAGAACGTGTCATGGATTCCAATGATATAGAAAGGGAAAGGGGGATCACGATCCTTTCAAAGAACACCGCGGTTACATACAAAGGTACCAAGATAAACATCGTGGATACGCCGGGACATGCGGATTTTGGCGGAGAGGTGGAGCGCGTGCTCAAAATGGTGGACGGCGCCATCCTCGTGGTAGATGCTTTTGAGGGCACCATGCCCCAGACCAGGTTCGTGCTTAAAAAAGCGCTGGCGTTAAAGCTCCCCGTAATAGTCTGCGTCAACAAGGTCGACAGGGAAGAGGCCAGATGCGATGAGGTGGTGGATGAGGTCCTTGAGCTTTTCATGGATCTTGATGCCGATGACAAACAGCTTGACTGTCCCTTTATTTTTGCATCCGCAAAGCTTGGAAAATCCGGAACGGATCCTGATAATATAGGTCCGGATCTGGTACCTCTCTTTGAGGCGATCCTTGATTACATCCCTGCTCCGAAAGGCGATCCGGATGCGGGAACCCAGGTCCTCATAAGCACGATAGATTACAATGATTATGTGGGACGCATAGGCGTCGGAAAGGTATCAAACGGAAAGATTTCCGTAAATCAGGAGGACGTTATCGTAAACGCCCACGATCCCGACAAGTTAAAGAAGGTAAAGGTCTCTGCACTCTATGAGTATGACGGACTTAACAAGGTTAACGTCAGGGAGGCAACGGTCGGGGCGATTGTAGCCATATCAGGAATCTCCGACATTCATATAGGTGATACGATATGTGCTCCCGATTTTCCAAATCCCATTGAGTTTCAGAAGATATCGGAGCCTACCATAGCCATGCAGTTTATGGTAAATGACTCACCGCTTGCCGGAAAAGAGGGAAAATATGTGACCTCAAGGCATCTTCGCGACAGGCTCTTTAAGGAGCTTAACACTGATGTTTCCCTAAGAGTCGAGGAAACCGATACCACCGAATGCTTCAAGGTATCGGGAAGGGGAGAGCTGCATCTGTCTGTCCTCATAGAAAACATGAGACGTGAGGGCTATGAGTTTGCAGTCAGCAAGGCAGAGGTACTCTACAGGGAGGATTCCAAGGGCAGAAAGACTGAGCCGATGGAGCTTGCCTATGTGGATGTGCCTGAGGAATTCACCGGCATAGTGATAGAAAAGCTTGGAAGCCGCAAGGGGGAACTGCAGAACATGTATCCCATAACCGGCGGATACACGAGGATGGTATTCTCCATTCCCGCAAGAGGTCTTATCGGCTACAGAGGAGAATTCATGACCGATACCAAGGGTAACGGCATCATCAATACGGTATTTGACGAATATGCTCCGTACAAGGGTGATATACAGTACAGAAAACAGGGCTCGCTTATCGCATTTGAGAGCGGAGAATCCGTAACTTACGGTCTGTTTAATGCACAGGAGAGAGGAGTACTGTTCATAGGTCCGGGTGAGCAGGTATATTCCGGAATGGTCATCGGACAGAACGGAAAACCCGAGGATGTTGAGATAAATGTCTGCAAGAGGAAGCAGCTCACAAATACCAGAGCTTCGGGGTCTGATGAGGCACTGAGACTGACGCCTCCGAAGATCTTAAGCCTTGAGCAGGCTCTTGAGTTTATAGATGCGGATGAACTGTTAGAGGTTACTCCTGAAAATCTAAGGATCAGGAAAAAGATCCTTGATCCCACACTCAGAAAGAGGGCAGGTTTCAGAAAAGAGTAGAGACCGGTGATTAAGAATGATAAAAACTCTGGCATCACATATAAAAGAATATAAAAAGGCAACGATCATCACACCTGTCTTCATGATATTTGAGGCGTTCTTTGAGATGCTCACGCCTCTTCTCATGTCGGACCTTGTAGATAAAGGTGTTACCGCAGGAAACATGTCCTATATTTACAGGATAGGCTTTCTGATGCTTGGCTGTGCGGTCATGGGACTTTTATCCGGAGTTGCGGCGGGAGTGTTTGCGGCAAAAGCCTCCACCGGATTTGCCAAAAACTTAAGGAAAGCAATGAATGATAACATTCAGAGGTTTTCCTTTTCAAATATTGACAGGTTCTCAACAGCGGGCCTTGTGACAAGGCTTACGACGGATGTCACCAATATCCAGAACGCTTTCCAGATGATAATCAGGATGTGCATAAGGGCGCCGTTTTCACTTATCTTTGCAATGACGGCGGCTTTCCTTGTATCTCCGAGGGTCGCCAGCGTCTATCTTGTTGCGATCGTGATCCTTGCAGTGGTGCTCTCACTGATCGTCAAAAATGCGATGTCAAGCTTCCGCAAGGTCTTTTCAAAATATGACGATCTTAATGCCACGATACAGGAAAACGTAAGATCTATAAGAGTCGTAAAATCCTTCGTCCGCGAGGACTATGAGATAAGCAGGATGGAAAAGGCGGTCGGAAATATCTATAAGCTTTTCGTAAAGGCTGAGGGGATAGTGGTATTAAACGGCCCCGTAATGCAGCTTGCCATAAACAGCTGCATCCTTGTGATAGCATGGCTCGGAGCAAGGATGATAACGGCAGGTGAGCTTACGACAGGAGACCTGATGGCTCTGCTTGCATACTGCATGAACATCCTTATGAACTTAATGTTCTTATCTATGATATTTGTAATGGTATCCATGTCCGCCGCATCAGGCGAAAGGGTATGCGAAGTACTGAACGAAGAGCCTGATATCGTTAATCCCGAAAATCCCGTGATGACAGTGGCTGATGGAAGCATAAGATTCGATGATGTGGATTTTTCCTATCATAAAGAGGGAAGCGGTGCACCGGTGCTTAAGGACATAAGTCTTTCTATCGATTCAGGAGAGACCATAGGCATCATAGGATCCACCGGCTCGGGAAAGTCTTCTCTGGTGAATCTCATAAGCCGTCTGTATGACGTCTCACAGGGGGCTGTCTATGTCGGAGGAAGGGATGTAAGGGATTATGATCTTGAGACCCTTAGGACCCGGGTCGCAGTTGTCCTTCAGAGTAATGTCCTGTTTTCGGGAACCATTCTTGAAAACTTAAGATGGGGCAATCCCGATGCCACGGTCGAAGAGTGCATGGAAGCATGCAGGCTTGCCTGTGCCGATGAATTCATAGAAAAAATGTCCGATAAATACGACACTTATATAGAGCAGGGCGGTACTAACGTATCCGGAGGACAGAAGCAGAGGCTCTGTATCGCAAGGGCACTGTTAAAGAATCCGAAGGTTCTGATACTGGATGATTCCACTTCCGCGGTGGATACGGCAACGGATGCAAAGATAAGAAAAGCTTTTCTTGAGAGCATACCCGATGTGACCAAGATCATCATCGCCCAGCGTATTTCCTCCGTTGAAAGTGCGGACAGGATAATCGTACTTGACGAGGGCAGGGTGAACGGATTCGATACTCACGAAAAACTGCTTGCAGACAATGAGATATACAGGGAAGTCTATGAATCACAGACCGGTAATGATGCGGACTTCGACATTTGAGGATAACAGCCATGGCAGACAACGATAAGGTCAGAGAGGTAAAGATGGGCCCGGGCTCCAGACGCCCGATGGGAAAACGGCCAAAGATAGAGGACCCCAAGGGTACTCTTAAGAGGCTGTTTTCGTATATCTTAAAAAACTACAGGATACATCTGGTCTTTGTTGTAATAGGCATTGTCGGAAATGTGCTTTGCAGCGTAAAGGGAATGATGTTTACAAAGACTCTTGTGGATGTCTATATCACTCCCCTTATCGGAAAGGCAGATCCTGATTTTGCGCCGCTTCTTTCGGCCATAATCAAAATGGCATGCATATATCTTACCGGAGTGCTTTTGAACTTCATGTATTCAAAGCTAATGATATATGTTACGCAGGGTACTCTTAAGAATATCAGAAACGGCCTGTTTGCCAAAATGGAAAAGCTCCCGGTCAAATATTTTGACACTCATTCCCACGGAGACGTCATGTCCGTATACACCAACGATGTGGATACGTTAAGGCAGATGATAGCGCAGGCAATGCCTCAGTTCCTAAACAGCCTGATAACAGTCGTAAGCGTAGTATACAGCATGCTTTCCTTAAGTGTCCCGCTCACGCTTTTAAACCTCTGTATGGTCGCTCTCATGCTCTTTATAACCGGAAAGATCGCCGGAAAGAGCGGGGAGAATTTCATAGCCCAGCAGAAGGCTCTCGGTGAGCTTAACGGCCACATCGAGGAGATGATGAACGGCCAGAAGGTCGTAAAGGTGTTCTGTCATGAGGACGAGAGCGTCGAAAGATTTGATGAGCTCAACGAAGCCCTGTTTGAAAGCTCCAAAAACGCCAACCAGTTTGTAAACATCATAGGCCCGATCAATTCCCAGCTTTCAAATGTAGGTTATGTCCTGTGCGCTATCGTCGGAGGCCTGCTTGCACTTAGCGGTTTTCAGGGTTTTACACTGGGTTCGCTTGCAAGCTTTTTAACCCTTAATAAGAGCTTTACGATGCCCATTAACCAGATCAGCCAGCAGTTTAACAGCATCGTGATGGCCCTTGCCGGAGCCGAGAGGATATTTAAGCTCATGGATGAGGAGCCGGAGCCCGATGAAGGCTACGTGGTATTAGTGAATGTTAAGCGTAACGGCAATGAACTCGTTGAATGCAAAGAACGGACGGATCTGTGGGCCTGGAAGCATTATCACAAGGCTGAAGGCACCACGACCTATACGGAGCTTAAGGGTGATGTGGTATTTGATGATGTCGATTTCGGCTATACGGATGACAAGCCGGTGCTTCATAATATAGAGATGTTTGCAACGCCCGGGCAGAAGATCGCTTTTGTCGGTTCAACGGGTGCCGGAAAGACTACCATCACTAACCTTATAAACAGATTCTATGATATCCAGGACGGAAAGATCAGATATGACGGCATCAACATCAACAAGATAAAGAAAGCGGATCTGAGAAAGTCCCTCGGTATGGTGCTTCAGGATGTGCATCTGTTTACGGGTACCGTCAGGGAAAATATCAGATACGGAAGGCTCGATGCAACGGATGCAGAGGTGGAGCAGGCTGCAAAGCTTGCTAACGCCCATGGCTTTATATCAAGGCTTCCTGAAGGCTATGATACAATGCTTACTGAGGACGGAGCGAGCCTTTCACAAGGGCAGAGACAGCTTCTGTCGATAGCAAGGGCAGCCATAGCAGATCCTCCTGTCCTTATTCTTGATGAGGCGACTTCATCCATCGATACCCGTACCGAGAAGCTGGTACAGGCGGGAATGGATTCCCTTATGAAAGGAAGGACGACCTTTGTGATAGCCCACAGGCTTTCAACGATCAAGAACAGCGACTGCATCATGGTGCTTGAGAACGGACGCATCATCGAGAGGGGAACCCACGATGAGCTCATAGATCAGAAGGGCAAATATTACAGTCTGTATACAGGTAATATGGTTTCATAATGACGAACAACTATTTCTTTTATCTGTGCGCGATCGCCAATTACATACTGTGCTTTGTCTTAATGAAAGGCAAGAGCTTTAACAAGCGCAAGAACGTTGTCATGCTGCTTATGGTGGTCAACTGTCTGATATGTACCCTTGTGTCTTTTACCGGAAACAATCAGATCGCCGAGCAGCTGTTTTCACCTATAAGTGACGGGGTCATCTATTTTTCCAATTATGTCTATCATTCCCTTCACTGTGCCCTTCCGTGGCTCGTATATCTGTACGTGATCCATCTCGCAGGACTGAGAAGCCGTGTTTCCAGAACTTTACAGATCTTAAGCACCGCTCCTGTAGTCGTTTTTTACGTGCTGTTAATACTTAATCCTTTTAATCACTATGTTTTTTATGTAGAAGACAATTCATATGTCAGGGGTCAGGGTGTCATGGTCGAATACGGCGTGGCAGTCGTATATCTGATCATAATGCTGATCGTGACCGTAAAATACAGAAAAGCCATAGGAAACAAATATCTGGTCGGACTTACGTTCTTCCTATTGGCAAATGCCGTCGGCGTACTGATGCAGCTTTTCTTTAAGGGCTTTACCGTCGAGCTGTTCACTGAGTCTTTAGGTTTCCTCGGGATGCTTGGCACATCGGAAAACGATTCGGATATCAAGGACAATAAAACGGGGCTTTATAACAGGCTTGCATTTGAAGATGACAACAGAAGGCTGTTAAATGCATCTTCCGAATACAGTGCACTTATCTTCAGGTTTGCCAATTACAACCATGTGCTGACAACGATCGGGTCCGGCAACATGAACGGGATACTTAAGGATGTGGCCTCGTTCCTGCAGGCAAACGCCCATAAGAGGGATTACGTTTACTATATCAACAACGGCGAGTTTGCGATCACAAGACTTAAAAAAACCGGTGATCTTGATTATCTTGCCCGTCTTATACATGATACCTACAATACCTATCTGCAGCATAACGGGATACCCGTATCCCTTACTCCCGAGGTCTTTGTCATCAGGGTGCCCAAGGATGCAGCCTCTCTTGATGAGCTGATAGCTATCTGTGAAACGGATTATGTATCCAGGCAGTCGGGAGGTTTCATATTAAAGGGAGACAGCTTAAAGATCACAAAGAGAGGCTTTGAGGTGGAGGCCGCCATAAGAAGGGGTCTTGAAAGCAGGTCGTTTCAGGTGTATTATCAGCCGATATTTGATGCAAAAAACGGAAGGATCAGCTCTGCGGAGGCTCTTTCAAGGTATACCGATCCAATACTTGGCTTTATATCGCCTGATGAGTTCATAGCGGTGGCAGAAAAGGCCGGACTCATACCGGATATCGGACTGAACGTGTTTGAAACCGTATGCAGGGATCTTTCGGATGGTTCACTTGACAGTGCGGGCATCAGGTTCATTGAGCTCAATGTATCACCCGTGCAGTGCATGAAGAAGGATCTTGATGTTGATTTTATGAAGGTAATGGAAAAATACGGAGTTACCCCGGACAGGATCAATCTTGAGATAACGGAGACCGTTTCCGATATGGGCTCTGATCTGTCAAGGGCTAATATCAGAAAGCTCAAGAATGCCGGCTTCAAATTCTCACTCGATGATTACGGAACGGGAATATCAAACATTTCCGCTCTTTATGAGCTTGAGTTTTCCATAGTCAAGATAGACAAGACCATCTTATGGAATGCAAAGAATGATGAGAAATCCAAGCTCATCCTTGACAGCATAATAAACATGATACACGGTCTGTCGATCAACATAGTAATGGAAGGCGTGGAAAACGAGGAGCAGGTAAAATACCTTAACGACAAGAACGTTGAATACCAGCAGGGATTCTATTATGCAAGGCCTCTTGAAAAGGATAAGTTTGTCGCCTTTTGCCGAGAGTTTTCTTGACACGGATATTGGCCGGTGTTATCATTTTCTTGTCTTTAATCAGGATCAATATGCAGTACTTGTTTTTGTGATATGGGTCGGCCATCGGGAGGTCGATTTTTTATTAGGAGGTTGTAAATATGGCAATTTTTAAAGGAGCAGGAGTAGCAATTTGTACACCGTTTAAAGAGGACTTTTCGGTAGATTACGATCTTTTCGGCAAGCAGATCGAATACCAGATAGAGAACGGAACGGACGCGATAATAGTATGCGGAACGACCGGAGAGTCCGCATGTCTTGATATCGATGAGCATCTTGATGTGATCAGATACTGTATCGACAAGGTTAACAAGAGGATCCCCGTTATTGCGGGTGCAGGATCCAACTGCACGCATACGGCGATCGATCTTTCAAAGGAGGCTCAGGCAGCAGGTGCTGACGGACTCTTACTTGTGACACCCTACTACAACAAAGCTACACAGAAGGGCCTTATAGAGCACTACACGATGATCGCAAAGAGTGTTGATATTCCGATCATTTTATATAATGTTCCGAGCCGTACGGGAACGAATATTGAAGCACAGACAGCAGCAACACTCTGTAAGACTGTGGACAACATAGTAGGCGTAAAAGAGGCAAGCGGCAATTTCACACAGATCGCAAAGCTCATGCATTTGACAGACGGAGATATCGAACTCTATTCGGGCAATGATGACCAGATCACACCGATCCTCTCACTTGGAGGAATAGGAGTTATCTCGGTGCTTTCAAATGTCGCACCGAAGCAGACTCATGATATAGTGGCAAGCTTTCTTGAGGGTGATGCAGCAAAGAGCGCAAAGCTTCAGTTAGATGCGATCCCGTTATGCAACGCACTTTTCTGTGAGGTGAATCCTATACCCGTTAAGAAGGGACTGCAGCTGCAGGGAAGAGACAGAGGAATACTGAGAAGACCTTTATGCGAGATAGACAAGGATCACGAAGAACTGCTTAAGAAGGTAATGCAGGAATACGGCGTATTGTAAAAAATATCAGAGATTACCGTTTGGGTGATCCGGGAGGGAAAATGGTTAACATAATATTGCACGGCTGCAACGGCCGGATGGGCCGCATGGTCACTGAGAATGCGAAGGATGATCCGAATGTTACGATAGTTGCGGGAGTTGATATTGCCGGAGACAGTGCCGGTGATTTTCCTGTTTTTTCCGATATTTCACAGTGCGATAAGGCGGCTGACTGCGTTATAGATTTCGGCAATGCTTCGGCTGTGGATAAGGTTACCGATTATTGTATCTCAAAGGGACTTCCTTTAGTTGAGTGCACCACGGGGCTTTCCGATGAGCAGATGGACAGGCTTAAGGCTGCTTCGGAAAAGATCGCCGTGCTTAAATCGGCCAACATGTCCCTCGGTATTAATGTCCTTGAAAAGGTGTTAAAGTCCATAAGCGGCATCCTGTATGATGCCGGCTTTGACGTGGAGATAGTGGAAAAGCATCACAGGACCAAGCTTGATGCTCCGAGCGGAACTGCACTGGCTCTCGCAGATGCAGTAAAGGATGCGATCGATGACGAGCTGCATCCCGTGTATGACAGGAGTCAGGTGAGGAAAAAGAGAGATCATGAGGAGATCGGAATCTCCGCGGTACGAGGCGGAACGATCGTAGGAGATCATGACGTGATCTTTGCGGGTCATGATGAGGTTATAACCCTTTCACACAGAGCATATTCAAGAGCGGTATTTGCTAAGGGCGCGCTTGTTGCCGCTCAGTTTTTAAAGGATAAGAAGAGCGGATATTACAATATGTCTGATGTGATCGGATGACGGATAAAAGGTATTTCAGATGGACAACACAGAGCTTAAGTATTTAAAAATGCTCGCCGAGCAGTATCCGACCGTGGCGGCGGCATCAACGGAGATAATAAATCTCCAGTCGATACTCAATCTGCCTAAGCCTACCGAGCATTTTATGACCGATATTCACGGAGAATGCGAGCAGTTCATTCATGTTCTCAAGAACGGTTCGGGCTCGATAAAGAGAAAGATCGACGAGGAATTCGGAAACACCTTAAGCATCAAGGATAAAAAGAGTCTTGCAACCCTCATCTATTATCCCAGAGAAAAGCTTGAGATCATCATCCGTGAAGAGGATGATGAAAACCTGCTTGACTGGTACAAGATAACACTTCACAGGCTTGTAAGGATCACAAAGCGAGTAGCGTCCAAGTACACAAGATCCAAGGTAAGAAAAGCCCTTCCCAAAGATTTTGCCTATGTCATAGAGGAACTGATAACCGAAAAGGTTGAGGTTGAGGATAAGGAAGCCTACTATAACGAGATAATACATACGATCATCAGGATAGGCAGGGCGCAGGAGTTTATCGTTGCGATCTGCAATCTCATAAGACTGTTGGTCATCGATCATCTGCATATAATAGGTGATGTGTTTGACAGAGGCCCCGGTGCCCATATAGTGATGGAGGTCATCAGAAACTATCATTCCGTGGATTTCCAGTGGGGCAATCATGATGTGGTCTGGATGGGAGCCGCAGCGGGAAACAGAGCGTGTATCGCCACCGTTATAAGGATGGCTGCAAGATACGGAACCCTCAGCACCTTAGAGGAGGGATACGGCATCAATCTGGTGCCTTTTGCGACCTTTGCGCTCGAAACCTACAAGGATACCGACTGCAGTGTCTTTAATATAAAATATGACAGCGAATACAACAAGGAAGATCTCGGGCTTGATACCAGGATGCACAAGGCATCTGCGATCCTCCAGTTCAAGCTTGAGGGGCAGCTCATTAAGAGGAATCCATCTTTTAATATGGATGACAGGCTGCTTCTTGACAAGATCGATTATGAAAAAAAGACAGTAACGGTCGGGGGAAAGAGCTATCCGATGCTTGATACGGATTTCCCTACCGTAGACAGAGATAACCCTTACAGGCTCTCCGATGAAGAGGAGCTTGTGATGGAAAGACTCGAGCAGGCTTTTAAAAAGAGCGAGAAGCTGCAGAAGCATATAAGATTCCTGTACGGCAAGGGAAGCCTTTACAAGATCTACAATTCAAATCTTTTGTATCACGGATGCATGCCGCTTGATGAGAATGGCGATTTCTTAAAGGTTGACGTGTTCGGAAAGGAATATTCGGGAAAAGCTCTCTATGACATCCTTGAGGATTATGCCAGAAAGGGCTATTATTCGAACGATCCCGAAGACAGACAGAAGGGCAGGGATATCCTGTGGTTCATATGGGCAAATGCCGGCTCTCCGGTCTTCGGCAAGGACAAGATGGCGACCTTTGAACGCTATTTCATAGAGGATAAGGAGACACACAGGGAGACGAAGAATCACTATTACGACCATCTGGACGATGAGGCTGCGATAGCCAGGATATTAAAGGAATTCGGACTGGATGAAGAGAGATCCCATATAATAAACGGACATGTGCCTGTTGAGCTTAAGAACGGGGAATCTCCGATAAAATGCGGAGGAAAGCTCCTTATAATCGACGGCGGTTTTTCCAAGGCATATCAGAGCAAGACCGGTATCGCGGGCTATACGCTCATATACAATTCACACGGTATGCGGCTTGCGGCTCACGAACCTTTTGAGTCCAAGGAATCGGCGATCGAAAAGGAAACAGATATTTACTCTGACTCACTGCTTGTGGAAGCTTCATCCTACCGCTTAAGGGTTGCGGATACGGATACCGGAACGGAGCTTAAGGAGCAGATCTCCCAGCTTGAGGATCTGCTTGAAGCATTCAGAGACGGCGTGATAATCGAAAAAGAGGCTTGATCTTGGAATTCAGACCCTGTATAGACATACATAACGGAAGAGTAAAACAGATAGTCGGAGCAACGCTTGCCGATAATGATAAAGGAAGTCTTTTATCCAACTTTGTATCGGAAAAGGGGGCGGATCATTATGCGGCGATATACAGGGAGAGAGGCCTAAAGGGCGGTCATATAGTGCTTCTTAACAAAAGGGGCACGGCAGAATATGAAGCTGATCTGCTGGAAGCAAAAAAAGCTCTTAAGGAGTATCCGCTCGGCCTTCAGATAGGAGGCGGGATAACGGATGAAACAGCCGCAGCTTTCATTGATGAGGGAGCCTCTCATGTTATCGTGACCTCGTATATCTTTACGGGAAAAGAGCTTGACTTTGGAAAGCTTTCAAGGCTTAAGGAAGCGGTCGGAAGAGAGCATGTCGTTATAGATCTAAGCTGCAGGAAAAAGGATGGCGCCTATTACTGTGTCACTGACAGGTGGCAGACCTTTACGGAGGCAGAGCTTACGAAGGAGCTGTTTTCCGAGCTTTCGGCCTACTGTGATGAGTTTTTGATACATGCAGCCGATGTCGAGGGGAAAAAGGCGGGAATAGACAAAGAAGTCGTCGCTTTTTTGGGAAGTCTTCCCTTCACCTGTACCTATGCGGGAGGGATAGCATCCCTTTCCGATATCGCACTTATAAGGGAACTTGGAAGATCGAGGGTAAATTTCACTGTGGGAAGTGCTCTTGATATATTCGGAGGGCATCTGAGACTCCCGGAGGTAATTGAATGCACTCATTAATGATAGTAGACAGCAATGATACAGAGCTTATGGCGATACAGCGGGCGTTTGAGCAGACCTGCTCTGTTGTCACGATGAGCAATGCCAAGGCGGCACTCGGAAGACTCAATAAGACAACGGTGATGCCGGATCTTATGATAATAGATCTTGAGATCGTAGGGATCCCGGCATTTGAGTTTATGAGCAGGATAAAGAACAACGAAAAGTTTAAGGATATCTGTCTTGTCATAATCTCGGGCGACAAGGATTCGGCGACCGAGCTTGAGGCGTACAAGCTGGGAGCGGCTGATTTCATCCATAAGCCGGTCAATGTTACCTTACTTAAGAAAAGAGTGGATATGCAGCTTGAGGTGCTCGGATACAAGAAGCAGGTCAAGTCCCATATGACTCAGCTGCAGCAGAACGTTAATTTCCATGCGCAGAATTCGCTGAGACTTGAATACTTCTTAATAGGCGTGATCACCGATATGATCTCGGTAAAGGACGGTTTTACCGGGATGCACTCCATTGCGGTTTCAAGATACATGGGCATAATCCTTAAGGATATGATGATGTCCGGTATCAATTATGGGATAGCTCCCGAGGATTTTGAGCTGATACTCTTATCTGCGCAGCTGCATGACATGGGTAAGATAGGAGTGCCTGACAGCGTGCTCAGGAAGGAAGGCAAATATACGGATGAGGAGTTCATACAGATGAAGAACCATACCGTATATGCTTCCAATGCGATCGAAAGATATGCATATCTGCTGCCAAACAACAAATTCATCACATATACCTACCAGATGGCGAGATATCACCATGAGAGGATCGACGGGAACGGTTATCCGGACGGGCTTTCCGGACAGAACATCCCCTTCCTTGCAAGGGTGCTTGCGGTAGCGGATGTATATGATGCACTTATCTCAAAGCGATCCTACAAACAGCCCATCACCCACGAGCAGGCCTACAACATAATCAGCCAGGGGGCAGGCGTGCAGTTCGATCCGCAGGTAGTATCGGCATTCCAGAGATCGCAGGCGGATATATACGAGGCTTCCAGGCAGCTGCAGGCTCAGATGGCAGCAATGCAGGGCTCGGGACGTAATCAGGAGGAGCTGCATAAGAGCATGGAGCTTAAGTCAAAACAGATGGATCAGATGAACGGAAATAAGTGAGCGGGAAAGACAGACCGATACAGAAATGTGATAAACAAAAAGAAAAGAGATGCCGGATGGCATCTCTTTTCTGATACTGATCAGGATTATTTACTGCGAGCTCTTTTCTAACAATAATTACAAGATGTATAAAAGAAAAGTCATAAATAAAACTCTTGGATTATAACTTGGTAACGTTTGTTGCCTGAGGACCCTTTTCTCCCTGGATCACGTCGAACTCTACGGCCTGCCCCTCATCGAGAGACTTGAAGCCTTCCATATTGAGTCCTGAGTAATGAACGAATACGTCCTGTCCCTGATCATCACAGATAAAGCCGTATCCCTTCTGGTTGTTGAACCATTTAACCGTACCCTTCATGTAACGAAACCTCCGAATAGATTTGATGATATTCATCTACAACATATTAACATAGGAATTTTTGAAAGTAAACCTCTTTTATCTATTGTTGAAAAAAAAACACTGTTATAGTATCATTTAGGGTTGTAAGTGATAATTTCTGTGAAATAGTGATAAACAGGGCGGCAAGTGGAGAGAAAAAAGGAAAAAAGGAAAAAGAAAAGAAATCTCATAAGCAGCTACACGGTAATGTTCATCCCGGATACCACCGATCATGCAAAGTCTTACGAACTGAGCCTTGATACGGTGGCAAAGTGGGTTGTGGCCATTATTGCGATCACGGCTGTTGTGATCTGCCTCTTTGTATCGCTTTTGCTAAAGAGCCACAGGAGTATTTACGGAACCGACGGTTTTATCGAAAGAATAGAAACGTTGGAGGCCGAAAACAGGACACTTAGGGCAGAGCTTGATGTCTCAGAACAGAAAACGGAGCCCGAAGAGACGGAGAGGATCGACACGCAGAGCGTAAAGCCCGAGAAGCGGGCAAGGACCGATGTACCCGGTGTCCTTCCGATAGAAGGAAAGGCTACGATAGTCAAGGATCCATTTGATGATGCGGATGACCATAAGGAGAGGATGGTCTTTTTATGCCTTACAGGCAGCAGGGTGATCGCCACCGCTGACGGAGAGGTGACCGAAATATCAGAAGACGGGACGATGCCTTATACTGTCTCGATAGATCACAAGAACGGGTACAGATCGGTGTATTCTTTTGAAGCAGCACCATTGGTTGAGACCGGCGTAAGCGTGAATCAGGGGGATGCGCTTACCGATCCCGGGAAAGAGGATTTTCTTGCAGGATATGAGATAATCTTCGGCGGTGATCCGGTGGATCCCTCAGAAATGCAGTAGGAAGGAATGAGTATGCTATTTAACGAGGATAAGGTAAGGATCAAAGTCAGTGCGATCTCAACGGTGATCTCCGAGGATACCGTGGTTAACGGCAGTATCGAATCGGAAACAGCGATACGTGTTGACGGCAAGGTGAACGGAAACATTACCACGAGAGAGCCTGTTGTCATCAGTAAAAACGCGGAGGTAAGGGGCGACATCAGGGCCGAGAGTATTATCGTTGCAGGTGTCGTACAGGGCAATCTGACCATTGACAATAAGACCAATATCGAACCCACAGGAGAGCTTTACGGAGATATCGAGACGGACAGACTGCTTATAGACGAAGAATCCGTATTCTTCGGAAACTGCATAATGAAGAGGGAAAACAAGGCAATGCTTTCCCATATAAACAAAAAGAAGACCGAGGTAGCAAGAAAGAACGCCGAAGAGCTCGTACGCAAAAAGAGCTCGGATGAAAACACAGACAGAGGAACGGGCAGCCCGGATGAGCGGACTGAGCCTGTTTCCAAAGAGCCGCGGCCTGTAAGCAAAGCACAGGAAATGGGAGACGACAGTGATGAGGGTATCGCTTACCTGAATGTCTCCGGACAGGGAAAGAGAAAAAAGTACAGGAAAAAACGCTGATAATATATGGGAAAAGAAGTACGAAAAAAAGGAAAAGCCGGATATACACTGATAATAGTTTTCTTGGTGGTAACGGTGTTCGCGCTTGGATTTGCGGTGGGAATGATAACACTGCATATTAAGGATCAGGAAAAGATCGACGCGATCACGGCGGATTATAAGGAGGAAATAAGCCGTCTTGAAGAAGAGACAAAAGACGAGATCACATATATCCAGATTCCCGAAAGAAAGAGGGTATACGGAAAGATCCCCGTTAATTCGTTCATCCTTGAGAATTTCGTCCTTGAAGACGGATTCATGGCTTATTATGACGAAACCGGGAAAAAGATATCACATTTAGGAGTGGATCTTAGCTATCACCAGCAGCATGTGAACTGGGACGAGCTTGAAAAGGCAGTCGATTTTGTGATACTCAGATGCGGCTACAGAGGTTATTCCGAGGGAGGACTGGTAGAGGACGAGAAATTCAGGGAATATGCCTCTGAATGCAACAGAAGGGGCATACCTCTCGGAGTGTATTTTTACACGCAGTCAATAACCGTCGAAGAGGCTGTGGCTGAGGCGGAATTTGTCTTAAAGCTCATAGAAGGTTTCGACATCTCATACCCGGTCGCCTATGATACCGAATATGTATCCGATGCATCCGCAAGAACGAGGGTTACGGAGATTTCAAAGGATCTAAGGGCTGACATGGCGAAGGCTTTCTGCGACAGGATCAAAGCCGAGGGATATTATCCGATGGTATATGCCTCAGAGAACTGGATGAGGAGAGAGTTAAACCTCGAAACCCTGCAGGAATATGATTTCTGGGCACCGCAGTATCTTGAGAAAAATGATTTCATGTTTGACTTTACGATATGGCAGTACACTGATGCCGGATTTATTCCGGGGATATCGACCGAAGTGGATCTTGACATCAGTATGGTGGATTATGCAAGCTTTGTTCCTCAGATCAGAGCCGCTTTCTTGGAGGATAAGATCAGGATGATTCAGCCGTCTGAGGACAGCGTAGTGATACAGGATGATGAACAGAGTGCCGAGACAGCCGATTCTTTGGCAGAGGAGTAGATGATGGGCATCAGGATAGAAGCTCTGGACAATTCACTTTTTTGCGGACAGCTGTCAAAGATACTGGATGCCGGAGTCGGGTATCTTAATGCGTTTAAGATACTGCACGGGCAGATAGAAAACAGGCCGTTAAAAGCTGCTGCGGAGGCCGTGATAAGCTCTCTTGAAGCAGGCGACGGCATTACCGAGGCCATGGAGAATTCGGGATATTTTGATCCCTGTCTTATCGCCTGTGTAAAAAAGGCGGATGAGAAAAACCGGCTTTCGGACTGTCTGAATGACTTCATGCTCATATATAAAAACGAGGACAGGAGAAGGCGCCTGATAGGCAGAGGAGTATATTTTCCGTTATTTATCACTGCTTTAGTGGTCCTGTTTGTATTCGTGATGATGGCTGTGCTCTATCCCCGCTTCATCGGGATGTTTGACGGTATAGACGTGGAAATGCCGCCTCTTACCGTATGGATGTATGAGGTCAGCAGATTTCTTGAAAACAATATGATCGTCATTCTGCTGTCTTTTTTTGCATTAATGGTCATTCTGAACATATACAGAAACAGCGGGACCGGCAGATTAAGACTGTCAAAATATCTGTTTACGAACAGTCCTTTTAGGAAGATACAGAAAAGAGTCGTCTATTCCAGCTTTTCTGAGAATATGGCAGAGCTTCTCAAATATGATTACAAAAGGGCGGAAGCGTTAAGGATCCTTGCAGATCTGTATAAGCGGGATTACTATTTTGCCGCGATCCTTGAAAGTGCCGCAGACGAATGCGAGGAAAGCAATCTGCTCTTATCAACGGCACTTGAGGAATCGGGTTTCTTTTCGGAAATGTATCTTGAGCTCGTATCTCTCGGTGAAGAGATGGGAAACCTGATCGAGTGTTTAAATAACAATCATGAGTTAAATCTTGAAGAGGCGGAAAGACTGGCACTGAAAAAGATGAATACCAGGGAGCCTGTTGTGTTCTTTGTGACGGCTTTTGTCCTGATAACCGTGATCATATCGTTAGTGCAGCCGCTGTTAAGGCTCTTTGAAGCAGTGAGCAGGATATAAGGTGTATAGATGAACAGAACCAAAGATCATTATCTTGTATTGCATTTCCTGACTTTGCTTTTATGTGCCGTATTGCTGGTCGTACTTTTTTCAAGAGGCGTGGCTCTTTCAAGGCTCCTTATCGAAAAGCACAAAAAGCTCATCGCAACGGAGTGCATGGGTGATACGGAAAAGAAGCTCATCGAGCTTATAAATCGGGATCTTAAGGCGACGGCGGATACGGTATATGAGCCGTTGCTTAAAGAGGTGAGGGATTCAGACGGAACCTATACCGACAAAGAGGCCGCGGCAGTTTTTTATGATAATTATGAAAAGCTTGCCGGTGAAAGCTATGGTCAGGAAACCATAATACGTACGCTTAACGGATATCTGGCCGGGCTTTCAAAGGAAGATGACTCAGTCAGGCATATGCGTATAAGCGGCACTCCCGTCTTTGACATTAAGAGAGGGGATCAGGGAGAGATCACGGGCTGCATGATCACCAGGCTTAACCTTGAATATGTAAATGCCGATGAGGTGATCACGGCAAAAAGATATGACAGTAACTTAAGCTATCCGAAGGCATTTTTTTACAGCGGCAATGACGGACTGTTCGATTATCCGCTGATAGCTCTTAAAGGGCTGTATATAACCGGGAATACATCTTCGGTCATCGGAAATGTATATGCCGGTGCGCATTCCAAGGAAGAAAGAAGAGGAGCCGAGGGGATGTACGGAGAGGCAGGAAGATACGGCGGCATCAATTTCCTGTCGACACAGATAGTCTTCAATTCGGAAAAGGTCATATCCGAATCGGATATAAATGTGAAGAGCTCCTATGTGGTATTTGGAACCGATACCGAGCCGGTAAAGCTGTATGGCCGGACGGTAAATGAGCTTGAAGGCTTTCACCTTGACAATACGGTCACCTTAAACGGCGTGTTTACGGATAATGAAAATGATGCGGAGCTGTTAAATGAGAGACAGCATATCGAGGGAAGCACGAGGGGAATGACAAGGCTGTCCGATTATTATGATTCGGATAATGATGAGGAGTACGAAGGTCCCTACCGCAAGATCCTTTCCAACTATGACGTCATTCTGTCGGATGATTTTACGGGCGTTCTTATAACGAGCGGAAATGTGATAATCGAGGCAGACACCAATGTTGAAGGCAGCATAATAGCGCTTGACAGGATCTATGTCCAGGGCAATAACAATATAGTGGAAAACAGGGACATCGCGGCGGCGATAATAGATTATGAAAAGAGCGTGACCGACGGGTCGCAAAGCAGTGAGGATGATACCGCACAGGATGATCCGGACGCAGAGTTTGCAATATCGCATAATATAATGGATTACATAGACAACATACAGTATCAGGGTCTTTTTATGTAGGAGGTAACGATGGCTTTGATTAATATAAGGCTTCTTGGAGGACTTACTATAACAAGGGATGGAGAGGAGATTCTTGACAACCTGAACCATACAAGAAAGACGAAGCTTCTGGTATCATATCTTCTTTTAAACAAGGGAAGAGCGGTTCCGCATTCGGAGCTTTTCGAGCTTTTATGGGCCGGAGAGGATTATTCCAATCCCGGGACTGCCTTAAGAACCCTTTTATACAGATACAGATCACTGATCGAGTCTGTGGGAGTAGAGGAGCTTTCCGATTCGATAATCAGCAAGAGGGGAACCTATCAGTGGAATCCGAAGCAGGAAATAGACATAGACATCTATGATTTTGAGGATTATTCAAATCTCGGCATGAACAGCATGGCGGCGAGACCCGTGCGTGAGGAATATCTGAAAAAAGCGATCGAGATCTACCGTGGAAATCTCCTTCCGGACTTCGAAAGGGAGCACTGGGAGGTGTCAAAAGGTGTATATTACAGGGACAAGTATGTAAATACTGTACTGGCCTATTTAAGGATATTAAAGGAAGACGGAAGATATGATGAGATAATAAGCCTCTGTGAAAAGGCCATGGAAATATGCGGTGACACTATCCTTTTGCAGAATGAGTTAAAGCTCGCACAGCTTCGGGGCGGAGATGACGGTGATGTTGAAAATGAATATCAGGTAGTATCGTCAGCCTGTACCGACATGGACAAGAAGATTGATTTTCTGCAGAATGACATGGAAAAGGGCGGAATGGAACAGACCGCATTTATCTGCGATTACGATATGTTCAAGGAAGTCTACAAGCTGCAGAGGAGACTGCTTTTAAGAACCGGAGAGACCATGTTTTTATCCATGGTATGCTTAAAGAGCCTTGGCATGGAAAAGGATCCGCTAAAGGACGAGAGGGCTATGCAGGCGCTGCAGAAATGCTTAAGTCATGAGCTCAGGCTTGGCGACAGTATATGCAGGTACTCGGAAGACCAGTTTCTGATAATATATCCGGTTGATGCCTACGAAGATGCAAGAAGGGTAATGGAGAGAGTCAAAGGAAGATTCTTTATAAGCTCCGGCCTGAACGATTATATACTCGTGTATAAGATAAGGCCTTTAAACAATTCCAAGGAATAAAAAGGAGCGGCTGTTCTTTAAACGCTTTTTGAAAACGATCAGATCCGGGGTGAAGAAGAATGGAAACATATATGATATTTAGAAGCCTTGCCATTATCATCATCTGTGCAAAGCTTATGGGTATTTTGGCAAGGAAGTGCAAGGCGCCGCAGGTTGTGGGCGAGATACTGGCCGGTCTCCTTATAGGACCGAGCCTTTTGGGATGGGTCGAGCCGAGCGATTTTCTGGTAAAGCTTGCAGAGATCGGTGTGGTACTCTTAATGTTTGAGGCCGGACTTACTACCGACTTAAGACAGCTTGTAAAGACCGGTCCCTTAGCTTTTCTGATAGCATGTTCCGGGGTGTTAATACCCATTATAGGGGGGACGGTGCTGTATATGTGCTTCTACGGATTCTGTGCCCCTCCTTCTGCGGATTTTTACAAATCTCTCTTCATCGGAGTGATACTTACCGCGACCAGCGTTTCCATCACGGTTGAGACACTTAAGGAGCTTGGCTGCCTAAAGAGCGGCATAGGGACCACGATCCTTGCCGCGGCGATAATAGATGACGTTATCGGTATAGTAGTCTTAACCTTTGTGATCGGCTTCCGTTCGGATGATACGAAGGTCAGCCAGGTGGTGATCAATACCGTACTGTTCTTTGTATTTGCGATCGTTGTCGGATATCTGCTGTATAAGCTTTTTAACAGGGCAGACATGAAATTCCCCCATACGAGAAGGATACCTATAGCGGGACTTGCACTGTGCTTTGCCTTTGCCTACATAGCTGAAAGATTCTTTGGGATCGCGGATATCACAGGCGCCTACGTTGCAGGCATCATACTCTGTTCCCTGCATGATTCGGACTATATCGCCAGAAAGATGGACGTTAATTCATATATGTTCTTTGGCCCGATCTTCTTTGCAAGTATCGGATTAAAGACGGATCTTTCGGAATTTTCGATGGGGATCCTCTGGTTTTCGGTAGCTTTTGTAATAGTCGGATTAGTCTGCAAGATAGTTGGCTGCGGACTGGTAGCAAAGATCGCCGGGGCAACGTTTCAGGATTCCTTAAAGATAGGTGTCGGCATGATGACGAGAGGAGAAGTGGCTCTTATAGTATCGCAGAAAGGCCTTGCCGTCGGTCTTTTATCCCCTGTATATTTTACTTCGGTGATCCTACTCATCATCGTATCGTCGATCTCCACACCGCTTCTTCTGAAATATCTGTTTATCAAGCATCCGATTGAGGAGAAGCCCTTAAAGAAATAATTTTTTTACAAAATCTCTTATTTTTGATATAATCTTAATACTGACATCAAAAATCGGATAGGAAATCCTATGGATTTCCATTATCGCCGAAAAATTCTCTTTGAGAACTTTTCGGACCAAAAATTTCTTCGAAATCTTTGTTTTGGCAGGATTTTAAATGGATACAAGTGCGTTGACCGAAATGCATATTTCGGCTTTGAAGGAAATAGGAAACATAGGTGCGGGCAATGCCTGTACAGCTCTTGCTACCTTTATGGGTACCATGGTGGATATGACGGTTCCGAATATAAGGATCCTTGATGCCTCGACCGTGGAAAAGCTTATAAAGGTCGACAAGGGAGTGGTACTTGGTATAAAGGTCGGCATAAAGGAAGATCTGACCGGTATGATCATAAACATCATAAGCGGGGAATATGCCAAGCGTGTCATAAATGTTTATTATCCGAGGGATTTTTCATCGCTGTCTGAGCTTAATGAAATGGACATCTCGGTCTTAAGCGAGATGGGAAATATCACCTCGGGTGCATGTGCCAATTCACTTGCAACCCTTTCGGGAATGGTTGTCGACATCACATCTCCGGAGCCCAGATCATGCACAATGAGTGAGCTTCTGAAGATGCCGGTAGATGCCTTCGGCTCTGACGGGGGCAAGGTAGTCGTGATAGATGAGGAATTCAAGGTTGAGAGGACAGAATTAAGCAGCCATATGTTCTTAGTGCTCGACGGGGATTCCCTTAACAAATTCTTCCAGAAGATAGGAATGCCGCCTGTGTAGGATACTGGGATCGGCGGGGAGGAGTAAATGACTTCAAAACTGAGATCAGAGGAGGTTGATTTCCTTTTTGAGGCAGTCTTGCAGCTAAAGACCATTGACGAGTGTTATGCTTTTTTCGAGGACATCTGTACGGTAAACGAGCTGTTGTCCCTGTCACAGAGAGCGACGGTTGCAAAAATGCTCAGGGATAAGAAAACCTATATGGAGATAGCCGAAAAAACGGGAGCGTCCACAGCAACCATCAGCAGGGTAAACCGGGCGCTCAATTACGGAAGCGACGGCTATAACCTGATTTTTGACAGGTTGCAGAAAGAAGAATAGTAGTAGTAAATGAGGATCACCGGTCAATATTTATTATTGGCCGTGTTTTTTTATCTTAACAGAGGTATGTATGAATAAGATACTGGAAAATCTTAACAGTGAACAGGAAAAAGCAGTCAGACAGGCAGAGGGGCCGTTACTGATACTTGCAGGCGCCGGAAGCGGGAAGACCAGGGTCATCACCAACCGTGCAGCATATATGATAGGGGAAGAGGGGATAAATCCGTGGAATATCCTTGCGATCACATTTACCAACAAGGCAGCAGGGGAGATGAGGACAAGGATCGATAAGATGGTGGGCTACGGTTCAGAAAGCATCTGGGTGTCCACCTTTCATTCGATGTGCGTAAGGATCCTAAGGAGACACGCCGACCTCATCGGTTATGATACGGGATTTACCATTTATGATGCCGATGATCAGAAGGCAGTTATGAAGGATGTGTGCAAAAGACTCAATATCGATACCAGAATGACCCCGGAAAGGAAGTATATCTGGGCGATCTCCCATGCAAAGGATGAGCTGATATCTGTGGATGACATGGCAAAGGATGCTTTTTTTGATCCGGAAAAGGCTGATACCGCCAGGGTATACAGGGAATACCAGAAGGTGCTTCATAAGAACAATGCCTTTGACTTTGACGATCTGATAGTAAAGACCGTCGAGCTCTTCAGGGAAAACAAAGAGGTGCTTGACAATTATCAGGAACGTTTCAGATATATCATGGTGGATGAGTATCAGGATACCAATACGGCACAGTTTGAGCTTGTAAGGCTGCTTGCGGACAAATACAGAAACATCTGTGTGGTGGGCGATGACGATCAGTCTATCTATAAGTTCAGGGGAGCAAATATACGGAATATCCTGGATTTTGAAAAGCATTACCCTGATGCAGTGGTGATAAAGCTTGAGGAAAACTACAGATCGACCCAGAATATCCTCGATGCGGCAAATGCAGTGATAAGCAATAATACCGGAAGAAAGGACAAGTCCCTGTGGACCGGAAAGGGTGAGGGAGAAAAGATCAGACTGAGACAGCTTGAGAATGCCTATGATGAGGCCGATTTCATTGTAAACGACATTAAGAAGAACAGGGCGGATTCGGATATTGATTACAGAGATACAGCCGTTTTATACAGGACTAATGCCCAGTCAAGAATACTTGAAGAAAAGATGATCATGGCGGGCATTCCCTATAATGTTGTCGGCGGTGTCAATTTCTATGCAAGAAGAGAGATCAAGGATATACTGTCCTATTTAAAGGTCATAGACAATGCAAGGGACGATCTTGCCGTAAAGAGGATAATAAACGTGCCGAGGCGCGGTATCGGTGCTGCAACGATATCAAAGATCGAAACCTTTGCAGCCGCAAACGATCTTTCCTTCTATGAGGCCTTAAAGCGGGCCGGAAACTATATTTCCGGAAAGACAGTGTCAAAGCTTGATGAGTTTAAGGATCTTATAGAAGGTTTCAGGATGAGATCACAGGAGCTGTCGCTTGAGGAGCTTACGGATCAGATCCTTGAAGAGACGGATTATGTTGAAAACATGGAAGCGGCCGATGAATATGATGCAAAGGCCAGAATAGAGAATATTGAGGAACTGATCAACAAGACGATTTCATTTGATGAAGAATACGAAGGAGAAAACAGGCTGTCAGCGTTTTTGCAGGAGGTGGCTCTGGTCGCTGACATTGACAGTGTGTCCGAGGATGATGACAAGGTACTGTTGATGACACTTCACGGTGCCAAGGGTCTGGAATTTCCCTCCGTATATATGACGGGCATGGAGGAAGGGCTGTTTCCCGGATATATGTCCGTTAATTCGGACGATGAATCCGAGCTTGAAGAGGAGAGAAGGCTCTGCTATGTGGGCATCACAAGAGCCAAAGAGCATCTTACGATGACAGTGGCAAGGTCAAGGATGGTAAGGGGGGAAACAAGATACAATGCCCCTTCGAGATTCATAAAAGAGATCCCGGTCAGGCTGTTTGATCTTAGTCCCAGATTCCCGGGGATAAGGGAGAGTGACATACCTTCGGCTGAAAGCCTCGGTGAAAACAAGGCTGTATTCAGGAAAAAACCTTATGCATCAACGGGACTCAGTCAGAAAAATGCTTCACCGTCGAAAAAGCCGTTCATGCTCTCTGACAAAGCCATGGTAAAAGGAGCAGAGCTTAACAGGGGAACGGATTATGCTCTTGATTACACGGTCGGCGACAGAGTAAGCCACGTAAAATTCGGTGTGGGCACAGTCACCGATATCAAATCCGGCGGCAGGGACTATGAGGTGACGGTTGAATTTGACAGAGCAGGCGTGAAAAAAATGTTCGCAGCATTTGCAAAGCTGAAGAAAACAGAGTAAGATGATTATATATCATAAACGAAACATGCACACATCCAGAAGGGGGACAGGTCATATGAATAAACTAAATCTCGGAAACATCAATCTGGACAGACTTAATCTTGACAATCTGAATTTCGATAAGGTATCGGATATAGTAAAGACCATAAAGGCACAGGAGGAGGCTTCGCTCGCAAAGGCCAATGATGTCCTCAATGCAGTGAAGGTGGGAGAGATCCTCAAGAAAAAAGGCGAGATAGAAAGAGAAGAAAAAAAGAGATCAAAGATCTGGATAATAGTCGGAATAATAGTGTTCATCGTTGTATTTGCAGCCGCCCTCTACGGACTGTACTGTTATTTCACACCGGACTACCTCGAAGACTTTGATGATGAAATAGATGATGAGGAAGAGGATGAGTTCGAGGACGACTTCTTCGAGGATGAAGAAGGTAACAGTGATCAGAACTGATCCTTATCACGGTCAAGCAGATACAAACCGCATTATAACCATTAGCAATAGAAGACACAGAGGCTGGTGGAGCATGTAGATTATCAGGCTGTGCCTGCCTATAAAGTCAAGAACAGGGAGCTTTACGGATGCGATCCTTATAAAGCTCTCTTTTTTTGCGATAAGATGGTATAGCGAGTGACCGCAGATATATAAAAAGAACCATGGGATCAGAGGAAAATAATCACCGGAGATGAATCCTTTTTTCGGAAAACCCAAAGGGGTCAGAAAATCATATCTGTAAAGGGTTTCCGGCAGTGAAACAAGCTTTTTTGTATATATCCCGAGATAACCGAGACGGAAACCGTAAGTCAGTAAAAAGAGGATCAGACTGACAGTCAGTACGACGGATGCAGGCACTTTTTCAAGGGCAGGTGAAATAGGAAGAAGCAATATCGTTGCCGCCCCGATAAAAAAAAGCACACCGTAATATATGGGAAATCCCGGATTTGCGATCACTGTGACGATAGTGACGATCAGACCACAGGCACTGATCAGAAGTCCTCTCTTTATACAGTGCTTTTTTCCGTAATTCCATACAAAACCTGACAGCAGGATGAAGGATGAACAGATAAACTGTTCCCATGCAAATACCGGTTTTTTTGAAGACCAGGTCCGGTCACCGCCATAAAGTACAAAGAGATCAAAGCAGAAGTGATAGGCTGTCATCATGAGGACGACAAGCCCTCTGTAAGCATCCAGCAGATGAAGCCTTGGTGAGTGAGTCTTTATCTCGGGCTGTATGTACTTTTCTTCTCCGGGGTCAGTCTTTTTATTAAGGGAACCGTCCGGGGAGTCGGAAAAACCGTTTAACATGTCATCGTTTCGGGGCATAAGAACCTCACTCTGAGATATCGAAAAATCTCTGCCGGCTGGCAGCGGATGAACGAAATTATTTCGTTCACTATACATCCGTTCACTATAGAATAGGGTATAATCATTGTATAATGCAACCCCTATTCTGGCAAACGCGCCGGGAGATGATGAAGACGGGTGTCTGAAGATGAAATATTTATCAAAAAGAAAACAATAAAGGCGGCATATGATATGGAAACAGGGTACAGACAATTGATGACTGTGTGGGGCAGGACTTTTGACCCTAATAGTGTTCTTACGGAATATCCGCGCCCGCAGATGAAAAGAAAAAGTTATGTAAACTTAAACGGGCAGTGGGATCATGCTTTTACCCAAAGGACCACAGATAAACCGGGGGATGTTGAATGGATGGGAAAGATCCTTGTTCCCTTTTCTCCGGAGAGCCTTCTGTCAGGAGTTTCCAGACAGCTTAAGCCCGATGCGTATCTCTGGTACAGGACAGAAGTGAGGCCCCCGAAGGATTATACGGAAGGCAGCAGGCTCTTACTGCATTTCGGTGCGGTAGATCAGAAATGCGTGGTTTACATAAATGGAAAGAAGGCCTTTGGACATACAGGCGGATATCTGCCTTTTACCGTGGATCTTACGGATCATGTCCGTTACGGTGATCCGTCAGCAGAGATAATCCTTCGTGTAAGTGACATGACGGAAAGATCCTACCATGCCAGAGGAAAACAGCTC
>JAILPG010000282.1 GCA_024699595.1 Lachnospiraceae bacterium
GGGAGGATAAAGATGGAGTTTTATGATGTGATCGAAAAGAGAAGAACGATCAGGGATTTTGAAACTGAGGAAATACCTGACGCTGTCATGGAACGGATCATTTCGGCAGCTATGAAAGCACCGACAAATGATCACATGAGAGACTGGCATTTTATCATTGTCCGGGACAGGGATGTTGTGGTCAAGCTTCTTGAGGCTATCCCGAAAGGCATAAGTGATGAGGATATGGATAAGTTGATAAAAGACTGGAATCTGGATGACAATCTTCAGCAGGAGTGTTACCGTAAAGCGGTTCCGAAGCAGTACAGAATGCTTTTCGAAGCTTCGGCGGTCATCATCCCGCTGCTGAAACAAAAGACAGATATATTGCATCCGGATAACATATCCCATCTTAACGGATTCGCTTCCATATGGTGCAGTATAGAGAATCTTTTCCTTGCGTCTGTTGCTGAAGGATATGGCTGTAATCTTCGTATCCCTTTAGGCGATGAATCTGAACACGCAAGAAAGGTGCTGGGCTATCCGGATGATTACTTTATGCCATGCTTTATAGGTATAGGCAAACCCAGGGAAAATGCATCCATGCCTGAGCAGAAAAATATAGACGTAAAAGACCGGATCCATTGGAACAGGTTCTGAGATCAAAGAAAGAACCGGGGGATTACAGGTAAACAGGAGGAGATGTAAGGAAATGCCGGAAATAGAGAAATGCAATTTTGATTGTGGCATGGAAAAAGCCGGATACTGGTTTCGCTACAGAACCGGGGCGATCATTGTCCGTGACGGGAAGATGCTTTTTGTTAAGTCTAAGTATGGCGGCTACTACTATATGATCGGTGGTGGCGTACATCTGGGTGAGGATTCAAAGTCCTGCATTGAGAGGGAGACCTTTGAAGAAACCGGCGTAAAATGTGCAGCCAGACGGATCGCGATCATATGTGAGAATTTCTTTAACGGAGTGGGTGGTCTTGTAGACGGGAAAGAGTGTCATGAGCTTGAGTACTATTATCTTATGGACGCACCGGAAAATGCCTCATTTGAAACTGCAACAGATGCGGAAGAAAAACTGGTATGGGTTCCGATCGATGAGTTTTCTGAGAATGACATTCGTCCGGCATTCTTAAAGAAGGAACTGAAGGGTATTATCGAGGGCGCCCCGTTGATTCATGTTATTAATGATGAAAGAGTTCGCCAGCTTTCTTAAGACAGGGAGAAGTGGGGAAAAGATGAAAAATGGATGCGATTATTAGCAGTTTTACAGAACGATCAAAAGAAATCCTGAAGGAAAACCTGGTGGGAGTATATCTGCATGGATCCGCAGTTATGGGATGTTATAATCCGGCAAAGAGCGACATTGATCTGATCGTAGTAGTGAAGGATCCCATATCGGATACGCTTAAAAGATCCTATATGGACATGGTGGTGGGATTAAACGCCAAGGGACCGGCAAAAGGAATTGAAATGAGTATCGTTAAACAAAGCGTTTGCAAGCCGTTTGTTTATCCGACTCCTTTTGAACTGCATTTTTCCGTTGCACATCTTGACCGGTATAAAAAAGACCCGGATGAATATATTTCAAAAATGAAGGGCGAGGATAAAGATCTTGCAGCGCATTTTACGATCATAAACCATCGGGGTAAGTGCCTTTTCG
The DNA here is from genome assembly GCA_024699595.1 of Lachnospiraceae bacterium. The sequence goes on from JAILPG010000282.1 coordinate 1,652, forward strand.
GCGCGCCGGTCAAAGATACTTTTGCAGATGTACCGGTACAGGATTACATAGATTCTATCTGGAATGATATAGCTGATGCAGAGGAAGAGATTACAGCTAATCCGATGTATCTGATATTGAATCTGGCAAGAGTACTAGCTTACATGAAAGACGGCCTTGTCCTCTCAAAGAAAGAGGGCGGAGAATGGGCGCTAGACAACATTCCGGAGGTTTATCATTCTCTGTTGCATAATGCACTGAAGGAATATGCAGAGGCAACGGATACAGAATACGATATGAACAATGCAGAGAACTACGCTGTTTGCATGGTTGAACAGATAAGATCTGAGATGAAAAGAGTGGAAAAAACATGGAACTGAGGAAAATAAACAAGAATGATGCTAAAGCTCAGTGGGAA
>JAILPG010000316.1 GCA_024699595.1 Lachnospiraceae bacterium
ATCCTGCAAATATCCAAGCATCTTTCCGTTGCCGCATCCAATATCAAGAATATGAATATCTTCTCCTGTGGGAATATGATTAAGTATCCTGTTTATCTGAGCTATATCGCTGAATCCGTCTTGAGAAAGATCCTGCCCAAAAGCATCTCTGCAAAATGCTGCAAAGGCCTTTGAGCTCTCGGCCATTTTATAGAATTGTTCATATGCGTCATAAAACAAAAGCTCTGTCACATCCCAAATTCCTCGCACAATTTTTCAAAACGCGCCTGTTCTTTTTCCTTGATCGGCTTGGATAAGTCATTCATACAATGATGGATCACATCCGCACCCTTAAGCACCTCATCCATAGGGCTGTCCACCGTCAGCTTATCATCGTGGTGATATATAGCGGAACAGATCATTTCCGTCTCTGCATCATCAGTTAAGCCCAATTTTCCGAGAATTTTCCGAGCTAATTCAGCACCCTTATGTGCATGCCAATACCGGCTTCTTTGATTCTTTCAGCAAGTGCCTCAAAGTACTCATCAATATTTTCTCTGTACAGGTATTCTTCTACTTCCTTTGATATCTCATTTACGGAAAAACTATCACTTACTCTCCGGCCAGTGATCATATATCCGGTTGTTAACTTTCTTTTCTTCCTTTGAAAGCTTCTCACAGCCTTCGATATCATATGCGCCGAAAGTGTCCTTTAAACGGGACGCAGGATCAAGCTCCACATAGGTTACCCAGGGCAGCCAGTGATGAAGCGTTCTGAGTTCCTGGCCTGAAAGGCTGCATCCTTCAAAGGAAAGCCCCTTATATGCATATCCGAAATCACCGTATACATCATTTGCATTTCTGGAATTATTGTGAATGAATTCCGCATAGTCCCTGTAGTGTTCATCATCAGTGATGACATAGATCCGGTAATATATGTAGGCGCAGGCAGCCATATACATATCTCCGCCGCCACCGCCTATCATGACCGGACTTAACCCGCTTATCGAACGGTGTCCCGACGGACAGCTCTCAGTATCACAATATACCGGGAATCTCCAGGAATATGTCCAGGTCTCCGTATAATCGGCGGCTCCAAGCAGAGCCTCAAGCCATTTCTCCTCACCTGTCAGATCGTAGAGAGACAGGAATCCGAACATTGCATATATGCCCGATTCATTATCCATTATGTCCATATTGTCACAGGTAGAGCCTCTGTATTCCATCTTTTTGAATGTATTGTCATAGGACCACTCGCCGGCTTTCAGTGCGGCTTCCTTATATTTTTCCCTGCCCGTTACCAGATACAGCTGCACGAAGAATCTCACTATGCTGACTGTATTTGCCTTTGAATCCATCCTGCACCTTCCGTCTTCATTATAAGCACGGTAAAAAGAGCCGTCCTCATTCTGCAGATCAAGGAAAAATCCTGCTGCCCTTTCACAGAAAGCAAGCCAGTCCGGATGTGCATCACCATTATCCTTAGTGAGTACATAGGCATCCAGAATGTTTTCAAGGCCGTCTGCTGACATCCTGAGCCAGATCGGATACGGCTCAAAGTCCCTGTTTACAGGGCTGTAGCATCCCATGGGCGCTCCAAGTTCATTAGCACCGTTCTTAACCCAGAAGCGGAGCATATTCTGTCCCTTTTCAAAAGCTTCCGCATCATTTTCCCTGAGGCCGTATACCATCAGCTGATAACCGATCCCGGGCTGCTGCCCGACGAAGCCGAACTGCATCGAGATACTGTCTACATCCATATCGGGAAGAAAAGAGGAAAAAGGTACGCCCCAGACTCCACCGCCGTAATCCTTCACAAGCGCCTTTATGGCCTTTATATTATTCTCATATTGAAGCCTCTGATCCACCAAAAACAGATCATCTCTCAATCTGTCATAAACAGACCGCCACGCCCACCGCATCATAGGATAGAAGTCATCAAAGCACTCAAAATCAAGCTTCACCTCATAGTGATCGCTAAAGCCTTCCTCCATGGGATGCAGCACCCTGTCAAAAGACTTTGTCTTCATCATATAGTCAATATTGTATACCGCCTGTTTATAGCCTGTCTGTCCGTCCGAGCCCGGATATACATAATCTATGCTCAGTCCGTCGCTTACGGCACCCGTTTCCTTTCTCACGGGGAAACCATAATACAGATAATTGATCGTGCGGTTCTCGGGATCTGACAGCCCGACAGAACCCGCCGTCCAGTCCCGGTCTATGACCTGTGTAAAATGATACTTCTGTCTCGAAGGAAGGCTCACATCAGCGCTGTTTCTCGAAAACATGACAGTCTCGCCTGATCTTTTATCCATTGTCGCAAACAGCGGCAACGTAAGGGCCGTCTCCATCCGCCAGAAGTATTCACAGTCGGGATCGTAACCGATCACACTCTCACAGGCATATTCATTGTCTCTGTACCATACGGACGGTGCAAAGCACGAAAGATCACGGACAGTGTCCGCTGAGGAAATGACAAACGAGAGCTTTGATGCAAACCCAAGATCGTCCTTTCCCTTTGCAATGACAGTCACTCTTCTTGATATGGTAAATCCCGGTGAAACGGCCTCATACAAATCTTCGAAGCAAAGTCTCGATCCGCCGGGAGTCTCAAGGATGCCGCCTGCAAGGACAGCTCCGCTTTCTGTGATCTCAGCCTTTTCATAGGTGCGGTCAAAAAATTCCGTCACGGCCATCTCCGTTTTCACAAACACATATATCGGCCATTTATTGTAATAGAGGACGGCCCCCTTCTTAATTATCTCCACTCCGCCATCGGTAAAATGCAGTTCGTATTCTCCTGAATTGATCTTCATAAGTAAATATCCTCGTATACGGTGAAAATTACGGTGATGATCATGACTATGTTATGTAAACCACATGTTTTGTCTACATCGCTGTTCTTAGTATAACAATTCTTATTTACACGGATATAGAAAAAAGCTCTATATTTTTCGGTTAAGAAAAGCCACCCGCTCTTTTTTAAGAGAGGTGGCTTTGATCGCTTAGGAAAACCCGGATATGACAACTATTCAGTTAAGCACCGTTTCCCTGCTTACAAGCAGCTTTTTTACAAATGATCTGTATCTGTTTTCATCTTTGATGACGGCCTTTACATATGCCCCTTCAAGCAGGGTGACAAAGACTATCCCGAATACGACCTTCAAAGGGCACATGTCATATACCTGAGACGATACCCTGCAGGTCCATGAATCCTCCTTATAATACAGAAGCGAGATCCCGGCAATGCCGTATTTCTTGCTGCCCTTTTCATCTTCTTCCTTCTCATACAGAAAGATGACTGAGAAGAATAGAATAAACAGAAGCAGTGCAAGAAGCAGCAGCCCTCCTGCTATCAGAAGTGCAAGCTCAAGCGGTGACAGTCCCTTTTTTCTCTCCGTTTCTGTGCCGTCCCCTATCACCACCGGAGGCTTTTTTACGCTGAGAACGGCCTGTTCATGGCTTTCTTCCTCTTTTGGCCCCGCTTCGTCGATGATACTTGTATGTATCATGTATCCGCCTTCATCTTCGGAAATATTGCTCTCTTCCGTGGATACCGTATCTTCCTCATCCGTCTGTTCTTTTTTGTCCTTTGAGCCGGAGGTCCCCTTTCCCTGGGTATCGTTCTTAATCTCCGGGGTTATCGCAATCACCGGATCTTTACTGACCGTTACTGTAGGAGAAACGGCGGGCGAAGTTGTTGGAGAAGTAGTGGTTGTGCCGCCGGGTCCGCCGTTATTCTGCTGCGAACCTGCATTCCCGTTTCCTCCTGAGTTTCCGCCCCCGTTTCCTCCCGAAGGCTGTGATGTCTGGGTATCCTTTATATTGGATACCGTGCAGTCGGTCTCGCAGATGTTTCCTGCCCTGTCTCTTACTTTTATCGCATAAGTCCCGTTTTTTGAAACGGTAAAGCTGCTCTCCTTATGCCAGGATCCGTTATAGTAATATGGCTCATCGGGAAGTCCCGATCCTGTATCCGATGCGCTTATCGATACCACAACATTTGCTGCCTTTTCAGAAGCGGGATTTTTTGATACCGATACTGCAGGAGGCTGCCTGTCTATATTGGATGTGGTGATCTCCTGTCTTGCGGTATTTCCCGCCGCATCCCGTACGGCCACATGTATGCTTCCGTTGCCCGCCTGTTCATATCGGTTTGATGAAGTCCATGTATTTCCTCCGTCATAGGAATAAGGCTTATCCGGAAGCCCCGAATCGGCATCATCGGCCGCAACCGTATATGTAACGCTTCCGGCCGTATATCCGTCCTTATCCGCCGATACGCTTATTACGGGAGGTGTTGCATCATTTACCGTAAGAGAAGCCTGTGATGATTCGATCGTGGCTCCGTTACCTCCCGTCACGACACATCTGTATCCGGTACCGTTAAGTGATGTTCTAAGTCCCACTATGCTCAGTGTTTTCGAAGCTGTCCCCGAAAACACACAGCCTCCCTGTACCGTGCCATCGTTTAGATCCGCGTAGCTTCCCCCCGATGCGATCTGCCATCTGTATGAGGCTGCATTTACTGCCTCCACGGTAAACGAAGCACTCCCGTCAGTCACTGCCGAAACGGACTGTGGCTGTGAGATTATCTGCGGCCCCGTAGTACCATAGCCTGTAAGCTCGGTACTTATCTCACTTAAGTATGTTCTTCCGTAACCGCAGCCTCTGCCTGTGGCGGTACCGTCACCCATACATTTTTCTTCCGCGTAACCCTGTTGGCTCGTAACCGTCACGGTATACTGATGGGTTGGATCAAGGACAATACCGGCATCCGAATCATATACCGACTCACATCCCGTAGTCTCATCTCTTACCGTTAATGACGCCGTACCCGGTGGTATATAGCCTCTTACTATCGATGTATAGGCATACAGTCCGTTGCAGTAAGGACACGTGTATTCCACATCACCTTCCTTACCCCTGTGTATCTTAAACGACAGGCTGTCACAACCTGCAGGCAGGGATATGTTTGTAAATCTCCCGGTCCTGTAAAATACCTGTTCACTGCAGAACACTTTGCTTGCAGTGATCTTCGAAAATACCAGCGGCAGAAATACAGATACCGCCACTGCGATGATCCTTATTCTCTTTTTCATTTCCTCCTCCGTTTTCTTATTCTTCTGTGGATTTCACATCGTATCCCCGAACTTGTAAGAAGTGGTGATCCTCCCATGGATCACCTTTGGGATAACCTGATATGCTTATACGCCCATTTAATGACCGGACCGTCTCCCGGGCTTAAGAGGTCCGTAAATATGTGTTTTAAGTGAAATATAAACCCCGCTTATACGGGGTGTCAACGGTTTTTAAACCGTCAATTTTCATGAAAAAATAAAGAAGGACCACTCTCCGTATCCTTCAGTAAATGAAAGATATCGGGTGTGATCCTTGAAAGCCGCGCAGCTTATGAAAAAAGGCTTTGGTGATTATGCACAAAATCTATCCGAAGGTTACGGAAAAGACATATTCGGTATCATATGTACAGACATACAGATCGTCATCCTTCATTCCGAACACCTCCGGAGCCGAATGAACAGGGATCTTCTGATTGAGTGATCCGTCGCAGAGATTCAGGACGCAGATACAGCTCTCCCCTTCATCTGATCCGTATCCGCAGATAAGGGCATCCGTCTCTATTATGAAATTATCCGAGCTGCAGATCAGAGGCTCGCTCTTCCATAATACCGTATTGTCGGAAAGATCTATCGCTGCAACGTAATTGGAATCCGTCTCGTCTTCGGCATATCCGTTGTGCCCGAAGCTTACATACAGGATGCCGTCCTGCTCAGATGCATATCTTATATATCTGGTAACGTTAGGCCTTGTGGCCTTTTCGGCATCCTCACCGTTTAAAAGTGCGGAAAGATCCAGATCATGGTATATGATCTTATCGTTATCGGGATCACACAGTCTTATCGACTGGTAATCATAGAATGAGCTTACCGTGTCATACGGCTCATA
>JAILPG010000011.1 GCA_024699595.1 Lachnospiraceae bacterium
ATCTCGTATGCACCCTCATCATTAGCTGCAGACTGGATAAGATCGATAAGGACATCTTCGCTTGTGTGCTTTCCTGCAGCATCCAGAAGTCCGTTTACGAATTCAAATTCTCTTTCGGTAAGCTTGCCGTCAGCAGCAACAGTAGTAGCAAGGATCGCATAAGTGATTATCATGCCTTCTGTTTCAGGATCAAACTGTTTGAAGGTCGGGAGAAGATCAACATAGCAGTCTACGGCCAGATTGATCTTAAATTCATCATCCCTGTTAACAAGATCCTGCATCATTTCATTAAAACCCATAAAATACCTCCTGAAATCTGAAAGACAAAAGTAAAAACTTTGTCGCTTGATATAGATACATGATAACAAGGTCAAATGATTAGCGCAACGATAAATGTTATAATGATCGTAATAAAGGAGCCGCTTTGATCAAAGTTTCCTTTAGAGAACAGCCTTAGAGGGGCGGAATGGAGCACAGAATGGAAGACTACAGAAAAAGAGGCCGTTTTAAACCGTCGTTCAACGGAGAGCTTCCCCTTGGAAATGACAGATATTCGCTGTTCGGAGAGGACGGTTTGGATCTGCACATAAAAGGATCGATATCGGATGATGATGACTATGATGAGGAAATAGAGCGTATAGCGGGTGCCGACAATCTTGACGAGCTTGGGAGAACCTATGAAAAGTTAAGTTCTTCACTTCTTGAAGTTATCAAAGGTCAGGATCAGGCGGTAAAGAAGTTTGTCGAAGGCTGTTTTCAGGGAGATCTGTTTAAGGAAACCGAAAAAGGCGATCATCCGAGAGCTTATTTCTTCTTTTTCGGACCTCCCGGTACCGGAAAGACTCTGCTTGCGGAAACAGCGGCAAAGGCTCTTTCGATACCGTATGACAGGTACGATATGAGCGATTTTGCCACAGAATACTCACATGAGGAGCTCATAGGCACCAGTAAGATCTATGAAAATGCAAGAGAAGGAAGGCTTGTGGATTTTGTAATGAAAAATCCGAGATGCCTTCTGATCTTTGATGAGATAGAAAAGGCTCATATCAACGTAACCAGGCTGTTTCTGCAGATCCTGGGCTCGGGGTATCTGCGCAGCAAGCACAGCGAGAAGAACATAAGCTTTAAGGAAGCCATAGTCATCTTTACCTCAAATGCGGGGAAGGAGCTTTATGAAGACAGGAGCGTCAATCTTACGCTGCTTCCTGAAAGAGTGCTCATCGATGCCATACAGAGAGAGAAAAACCCGAGAGGAGAGCAAGTGCTTCCGGGCGAGATCTGTTCCCGTATAGCTGCCGGAAATACTATCTTATTCAATCATCTTAACATAAGACATCTTACCGAGATGGTCGAGGCCGGTTTTAACAGGGTGGCAAGGAGCATGCATGCCGAGTACCGCTGTGATATCTCCTACTGTAAGGAGCTTCCGCTTCTGTTCTTATATAACAGGGGCAGCGAGATAGATGCAAGGATCGCATCGGGACAGAGCGGCAATTTCCTGAAAAAGGAGATATATGAGCTGATAAGGCAGCTTGAGAAGAAAAAAGACAGGGGAAGGATAGATTCCATCAGCTTTGACATAGCCTGGGACAGTGTGGATCCGGAGCTTAAGCCTCTTTTTGAAAATGAGGGAAAGACGAAGGTTCTGATCTTTGCGGACGATGAGGTATTAAGGGAGCTTGATCCCGACACAGACAGGTATGAGGTATTTCATGCGGATGATGTGCAGAAGGCCAGAGAACTCATGAAATATGATTTTGCGGCGGCCTTTATAGATCCGTTTTTCGGAAACCTCGGTGATAATGACAGGCTGTTAAGCATAGCGGATTACAATACGGCGGGAGTATCTTTTTTCCATGAGCTGATGGAAAAGGGCGGCGGCCTGCCGGTATACATGATAGACGTCGATCCTCCGTTTTCCGAGGTCGATTTAAGGACCTTCCTTCAGGAGGGGGCTGCAGGTGTCATCAGATCCTCGACAGACGGCGAAGAGAGCATGCGTGACTGTTTTGTAAGGATCATGGATGAGATCTATATGGAAAAACAGAGCCTTGTTTTCTCGGGAAGAGGCTTTGTGGTTGATTTTAAGACAAGGCAGAACATAGACTCCGAAGCTCTGTCAGGACAGGAGTGCGTAAAGGTTAGGGTAGAGTATTATGCCCTGAAAAAGAGGATGGCTGTTGATATTGACAGCAGGGGTGCCCTTCTTGATGAAGCGGAAAGACCGAATGTAAGGTTTGATGATGTGATCGGCGCAGATAGTGCAAAAGAGGAACTTGGCTATTTCATAAGATTTTTGACAAATCCAAGGGACTTTCTGTTAAACGGCAACAAGGCTCCCGGTGGAGTGCTTCTGTACGGCCCTCCCGGTACCGGAAAGACAATGCTTGCCCGTGCCATGGCAGGCGAATCCGATGTATCCTTTATACATACCAATGCTTCCGATTTTGCCAACAGATATGTCGGAGAGAGTGAGGAAAACATCAGGAGGGTGTTCAGAAGAGCCAGGAAATATGCCCCTTCCATTATCTTTATCGACGAGATAGATGCCATAGGAAAGCAGAGGACCGGGGACGATCCTCACAGGGAAGCGATGCTTAATACTCTTCTTACGGAAATGCAGGGCTTTACAAATTCCGATCCCGACAGACCCGTGTTTGTGCTTGCTGCCACCAATTACGGTACGGGAGGTCAGGACAGCACAAAGGGGATAGCCCAGCTTGATGAGGCTTTGGTCAGACGTTTTGACAACAAGATATATGTTGACCTGCCAAATGCCGATGAGAGAAAGATCTATATCAAAAAGCAGCTTAAGAAAAAGCGGGCGGTCATCTCCGATGAAATAGTGGATAATATTGCCGACAGAACGCCGGGAGAGAGTCTTGCGATACTTCAGAACATTATAGATCTTGCATTCAGGGATGCCGGAAGACAGAATAAGGATCTTGATGCGGACCTGTTGCTTAAGGCACTTGAGGATTACAAGCACGGCGAGAGAAAAGAGAGAAGCGAAGAATACTATAAGAGAGTGGCAGTCCATGAAATGGGACATGCCTATGTTTCCTATATATGCGGGGATGTTCCCTCCTATATCACGATCGAATCAAGGGGTGATTTCGGAGGATACATGCAGCATGGAAACAGCGAGGATGTTCCGAGCTATACAAAAAAAGAGCTGATCGGCAGGATACGTACCGCACTTGCCGGAAGATGTGCGGAAGAGCTCTTTTACGGGGAGGATACGGCTAACAATACCGGAGCGTCGAGTGATCTAAAGACTGCGACCGATCTGGCCTTCAGTATCCTCGGTACCTACGGAATGGAGAAAAACCGGTTTGTGGTGCTTTCAAAGGAGGAGATCTTAAGATCTTCACTTGCTGGAGAATATGTAACAAAGGTTAATGATCTTATAGCCGAAGAGATGAACAATACATCTGCGATCATAAAGGACGCAAAAGAGATCATTAAGGCGGCAGCAGACGAGCTTGTGAAAAAGAACCGCATGACAGGGGCTGAGTTTACAAAGCTTATGGAGGCACACGGCGTAAAACCCGGTAAGTAAGGGAGAAGTTATGGATAAGGTGACCATTGTAAAGATAGGATATTTTTTCGCACCGCAGGATCGCAGAAAGATCGGCGATACTCCGATCGATAAATATGTGCTGGCACATTTCAGGACCATATTCAGGCAGAATCTGTTCGGAGAACAGGAAGATGACGGCAGGATGATAGTTTTTAACATCATGAATTCTTCCGTTGATGAGATAAAGAGGATAGCCGAACAGCTGAAGCCGGAGCTTGATCTGTGTGACGAATCTGTCGTATCTGTTGCGGATATAACGGACAGGGATGACGATGAGTCGGAGTGGTCCGGTGAAGAAGAATTCGATAAACAGACCGATGAAAACATAAAGGATGTATTAGACGAGATAGACAGGCTCGTGGGAATGGAGGATTATAAGAAGCTGTGCAGAAACCTTGCAGAGGCTGCCATGTCAGAAGACGGAGAGCTGTTTAAAAAGCTTTTCAAAAACTGTGCATTTCTCTTCTGTATATCCGGAGGTGACGGTTTTTCAAGGTATGTCGATCTGTTAAGAAAGCTTATATCTGCCTGCGAGATCAAACCCGTGCAGGAGTACGGGCTTATAACAGAGGTTAAAAAAGCAGAGACACTCGAGGAAATGCTCGATTATATGGAAAGCGATACCTACACCGAAGAGATGATAACCTTTGACTTGACCTTTAAGCTTGAAAAGATCGATACGGAGGAGTTTAAGAACTTTCTTTTTAATATGCGCAGGAATTCGGAAAAAAAGATACCTGTTTTCAAGATCCCTTATTTTGTCGGTGAGAGCAAGGAGCGCATGATCAGGGCTCTGTCCTCTGTATATACCCTGTTTGTCGTTGATGTGGAGCCCTTTACCACAGCGCAGTACAGTGAATATGCGATAAGCGAGCTTGAAGAAAAGGGATACAGTATAGAGAAAAGCGCGCGTGATGAGATAGAGGCTCTGATAGTGCAGAAAAGAAATGAAAAGCATTTTTACGGGTTCAATTCGGTAAGGGATATCGCAGATGAGATCCTGTATCAGAAAATAACAAAAGAAGTCAGGGGGAATAAAAAGATGTCGGTAACTATCACGGAAAAAGATTTACAGCCCATGGTGGAAAAGATAAAGGCTGAGCAGGGCGGATTAAGCGCTCTTGATGAGATGATCGGGATCGATGAGATCAGGGAAAAGATCGATGAGATCATCGTACAGCTTGAACTTGCAAGTAAACAGCCTGCAAACGAGCGGCCGTGCATGCATATGCTGTTTACCGGAAACCCCGGTACAGGAAAAACAACGGTCGCAAGGCTTTTGGGACAGATACTCAGAGAGAAGAATGTCCTTTCAAAAGGCCTTTTCTTTGAAAGAAGCGGACGTGAATTTGTCGGTAAATATATCGGAGAGACTGCACCGCTTACCAATACCATCTGCAGGGATGCTTACGGTTCCGTTCTGTTCATTGACGAAGCCTATACCCTGTATCATGCGGATGATGAAAGAGACTTCGGAAAAGAGGCTATCGATACCCTGATCACCCAGATGGAAAACCACAGACAGGATTTTATAGTGATCTTTTCGGGATACAGCGACAGGATGAAGAACATGCTCGATGCAAACATGGGATTAAAGAGCCGTATCCCTCATGAGATCAAGTTCCGTAACTTTACAAAGGATGAAATGTATCAGATTTTCATGAACATGGCCGGTAAGGTCTATAAGGTTGATGATGACTTAAGTGATGCCGCAAAGAAGTATTTCCTTGCGCTGTCAAAGGAGCTTATGGATGAGGAGTCCTTTGCCAATGCAAGATTTGCAAGAAACCTATACGAAAGGACGGTATCAAAGGCAGCGCTGAGGACCCAGGCTTCAATGGGCGGAAGGATATCGGATTCCTCGGAGATAGTGCTTAAGGCAGAGGATTTCAAGAAGGCCTGCGAAGCATCGGAATTTAAGGATCTGATGCAGAAAAAGAGCAGATTCGGATTTGAGTGATGAAGTATCAGACAGGAAAGATCGGACTGTTTTACCGGGAATGGTGGAAATATGCGAATAAAAGAAGACAAAACAGATGAATTAATATCAGAGCTTGATAAGCTTATAGGGGCAGAGGAACTGAAACAGTATGTGAAGAACACATGCCGTATGTATAAAAGGTTTGATGATTCAAACATTGATATCCTCTATAACAGGGCACTGCTCTTATCCATAAACGAAGGAGACGGGCGCTCCACATGGAAGAGCACCATAAAGAATATGTGGAAGATGTTACTCGATCTTTATGATATTTCCGTTAAGGATTATGTGATGAAGCCTCCTGCCATCGAAGATGCGGCAAATGCCAAAAAGACGTCGGACAGGGATATCGTCCTTAATAAGCTTGATTCGGATTATGTTTTTGAGAGCATGTTCGATGACCGCAGGATACTGTTTCTTGATATTACCAAATGGGTGGACAATGTATCGGGAGATGCCTTCAGGGCAGTACTTTCAAGGCTTGAGGCAAGTCTTGAGGAACAGTTTGTGGTCTTTGTGATCCCCGCTGTAGATGATAATACGTTAAAAAATATAAAGGAAGCCATAAGCTGGTTCATGAATGTAGATGAGATCTACTGTCCTCCTTACGGTATTGAAGAATATACAGAATACGGCCTTAAAAGATTTGAGGCTTTTGGCGTAAAGATCGAAGACGGCGTTGAGGAAATGTTAGCCCAGATCATAGCAGGCTTAAGAAGGGATTACCAGTTTAACGGTTTTAAGAGCGTGAGAGCGGTCGTTGATGATATCATGATAAAGAATATCTTTAAAAACACCGAAACGGCCTGAGAAACATTATGATCACCGATACAGCATGAGATCCTGCAAAAGAATGCTAACGGACAGAGGAACGGATAATGGATCCAAGAGAGATAGAACCTGTTTATAACTACAATTTCACCACAGGTGCTGAGGATGACGATCTTACCATAGAGCTTCCCGGATATTTTAAGGGTGATGCGAAGGTAAGGGAGTTTCATTATTATGGCGGCGATCATGCGGTCTATATCAGGAATAAGCATCAGTGTATCCTGTGCGATCATATTCATGAAGGGATCCGGGGACTTCTGTCGGATTCCCATGATATCTTTGTGTCTGAGATCGATTCAAAGAAGGAATACCTGGCAAGGATAGTGCATGATAATATAGACGCGATAGCAGAAGAAGCGCTTAAGCTTCATGATTACAGATTCCCGTACCATCCGTTTCCACAGCTTGACCAGACCTTAAGCACGGGTGATGAAACCTGTATTCTCTGCGGCAAAAAAAAGGGCATATATTACATCGATCTGTGTGAGGATCACTTTGATCCCGATAAGAGAAGAAGGATACTATGTCCCCGCTGCATTATGGATGATCCGGTAGAGACAAGCGATATCTTCAGGGAAGTGGGCGGTGAGTACAGAAACTTTGGAGGGAAAAAAGAAGTATTCTACGGAAACCTTCCATTTTATGATGATGGAAAACCCTGCAGCTTCTGGGCTGTTCACTGTAACGAACCTGCCATATATTTAGGACAGCTTGAAAGGGAGGATCTTAATCCGATGCTTGAAAAAGAGATCAGATCCACCTTTGACAGGATATTAAATACATTTGAGGGACTTGGTGCCGATGAGACCCTGTCCTGGTATAAGAAAGGCGGTTTAAGGGCGCACCTGTTCAAATGTTCAGTGTGCGGAAGGATCCTTGGCGCATTTTCCTAAGGAAAGACTGATCAGATCAGACTTTCCTTAAGAGCAGAACCTGTCTGCCATGTCTATTGCAAGCTTTACTACCACGTCGGAATTGTAATGCTGCCATTCTCCCCATCTTCCGAGACCGTATACCTGTTTCCCGGAGACTTCTTTTAAAAGACTGCTCATTATCTCTTCCTTGCCGACAGTATTTAAGGGATATGCGTATTCATTGATAAAATACGGTCTGTCCGAGCTCTTAAATCTTGTCAGGTTAGTCTCCGTCCAGTAACCTCTTGAATCAGGGCAGAAATTATGTCTTACGAGGATCCTGTGATATGAAAGATCAGGATCAGGATAATAGATCCACTGGGCCTTTGTATCAAGGTTTTCGTGGATATATTCGATGACCACCGAAGTATACTTTAAAGACTCTATTCCCTTAAGCGAAACATCGCTTAAGCCCTTTATGCTCTTAAACGATCTCCACGGAATGGTGGATATAATCACATCTGCGTTATACTCTCCGTTTACCGTATGAGTGTCAAGATCGATATCTGTTATCTCCGTATTTAAGATAAGCTTATCGGAAAGGCTGTCAGCCATTCTCTTCCACAGCTCTCCGTAGCCGTATTTTTTGGGGTAATAAAAGCTTGCATGCCCGGGCTGTGTTCCGTAGGCTTTTTTCTCAAGACAGCTTATAAGTGTTTCCTCAAAGGAAACATTGGGAAGCTTATTTAGCCAGTAGGTTCCGAGAGCGTTAAGCTCTTCTCCGAACATCTTTTTGTTGTAGGGTATCATGTAATCATCTGCGATCTTATCGCCGAGTTTCCAGTATATCCAGTCAACAAACTTCTTTGGCATATCCGTGCCGAGATTGCAGCCTGCCACCGCGATCGACTTAAGGTATTCTACCTGGTCCTCAAGGCTCATCTGCCAGATATTTGCCTCGATCGGGCTGTTTATGATGTTGCCGTTTACATCTATGCGGGAATCCCTTTCATACAGATCCCACTCGCTTTTATCCATAAATGAAAACAGAAGATCAAGGACATCCTGCTTTTTTACATCAAGGAAATGACCGCCTCCGATATCGAGAGGTGAGCCGTCTACATCTTTGCTCTTACAGAGTCCGCCCCCTTCTGCTTCCTTTTCGATCACTAAAAGATCATTTTCACCGTTTTGCATGAGTCTGCAGGCAAGCGACAGTCCTGCCGGGCCTGCTCCGAGGATAAGATATTTCATAAATCGTGTTCCTTTTTTATTTACTGGGACATGGCTTTTGCGCCATGCGTATGTATTTATTTAGAAGTATTGTCACCGGATCTTAACGCTTTGCGATCACATATCTGCATATGGGATTTCCGATGCTTGAGAATCTCTCCTCATATTCGGTCATGACATTGTCCTTCATCAGGGCTTCGTCATTATGAAGGTCATAAGTACAGCTTCGGAGCTCAAAATCCGAGTCCTTAAGCTCTTCCATCGCAAAATCGAACAGCTCCCTGTTATCTGTCTTAAATTCCACGATGCCTCCGGGCTTTAGTATATCCGCGTATCTTTTGAGAAAAGCCCTTGAAGGAAGTCTTCTCTTTGCATGCCTGTCCTTGGGCCAGGGATCGGAAAAGTTTAAGTATATCCTGTCAACCTCGCCCTTATCAAAGACATCGCAGATATATTCGGCATCCATACGGATAAACCTGAGATTGGAAAGCTCGTTTTCCTCCTGCTTCTGTATGGCACGAAGTAAGACTGAGGAGTATTTTTCGATACCCACATAGTTGATATCTTTATTCATCCCCGCAAGGGTGTGGATAAACCTCCCTTTTCCCATGCCTATCTCTATCCTTACGGGAGCGTCATTTCCAAAGATATCACGGCAAAAGCTTCCTTTATGCTTATCAAAGTCGTGGATGACAAATCTGTTTTCTGCGATGAACTCTCTTGAGCCCGTTATATTCCTGAGTCTCATTAATCTGTTTCTGTATCCGAAAGAGCTGCCTTTATCATAAGCGCACACTCGATCCTTTTTCTCTGTAAGATGCAGCCTGTCTCGTAGTTTCCATTAATGTCTCCGGATGCATGATAGGAATTGGCCATGCATCCTCCCGAACAGTAGAACTTTGCAAAGCAGTCCCTGCATTCCTTTTTGGTGTATACATTGCAGGATCCGAATTTTTTCCTTAACTGCGTATCCGTTATGCCCTCATCCACGTTTCCAATCTTAAAGCTTTCATCACCTACGAACTGGTGGCAGGGATAGAGATCCCCAAACGGAGTGACAGCAAGGTATTCGCAGCCAGCACCGCAGCCTGAGAGCCTCTTTGCGACACAGGGTCCGCCCTCGAGATCGATCATGAAATGAAAGAAATTGATAAATCTGCCTTCTTTTCTTCTCTTTACGATCTCTTTTGCAAGAATGTCATACTGGGACAAAAGGATTGGGATATCCTCATCTTTTAAGGCATAGGGTTCATTAGGATCACATACGACAGGCTCCACTGATATCTGTTCAAAGCCCTCATCGTGAAGGTGCAGCACATCCTCTGAAAAGTCGGTATTGTAATGTGTATAGGTTCCGCGGACATAATAGTCTGTCTGGTTTCTTGACTCTGCCGCCTTTTTAAACTTCGGAAGTATCACATCATAGGAGCCCTTGCCTCCGGTTGTAGGACGCATCCTGTCGTTTACTTCCCTTCTTCCGTCTATCGAAAGGACGAGATTGTGCATTTCCCTGTTTGCAAACTCAAGGATCTCATCATCAAGCAGCAGTCCGTTTGTCGTAAGGGTAAATCTGAATTTCTTGTTATTGCTCTCTTCAATGGAACGGCCGTATTCTACCAGCTTTTTTACGACTTCAAAATTAAGGGTCGGTTCTCCTCCGAAAAAATCCACCTCAAGATTGACTCTGTTTCCCGATGCCTTTACCAGAAAATCAAGGGCTTTCTTTCCGGTCTCAAAGGACATAAGAGCTTCTTTTCCGTGGTACTTTCCCTTTCCCGCAAAGCAGTAGCCGCACCTTAGGTTGCAGTCATGTGCGATATGCAGACAGAGCGCCTTTACTATTGGGTTTTCATTCTTTCTTTCGGTAAAGCTTTCCATATAGGGCTCATATATATCGTCCGTAAACAAAGCTCCTGAGTCCGCAAGTTCCCGTATTTCGGCACATGCTGAGGCAATATCGTCCTTACTGTATCTTCCGTTTGTCTTTTCATACAGTGTATCTGCGGAAAGCTCTCTGTCAGCCTCCAAAAGAGGTATGAGATCGTAGCAGATGTCATCAACGACGTGGACTGCTCCGGAATCCACATCCATTACTATATTGTATCCGTTATTTTTGAACTGATGGATCATGATCTTCCTTTATTACGGTATTTCCTTAGGGAAACTGTTTCTTGATACGATTTTTCTCCGGTTTATGCACAAAAGATGCGGACATTGTAAAATGCCCGCATCGTAAATCTTTCAATGCATAATGCCTGTGACTGTCTATTTGTTCTTATTCTCACAGGACTGGTTGCCTACAGTACAGGATGTCTTGCATGCTGACTGGCAGGAAGTCTGGCACTCGCCGCAGCCTCCTGTAGCACGGCTCTTCTTATAATCTCTGGTATTAAGCGTCCTTATATGCTTCATATAGTCCTCCTAAGCTTTTTCATGTCTTTCATAAACGAAATGATCTGTTTCGATTATGATAGCATAAAGCCCTGTACTTGAAAAGGATTTTTGACACTTAAATCCTGTTATTGGATTTAAGGAAAGATTCAAGCTCCTTTACCGGTACCGTTGAAAGATAATATTCAGGATCCTCTATGGGTCCTTTGTACTGTGTAAGAAGCCATTTCCAGTTTTCAGCACTTATGGGCATTGTATTTCCCTGCTGGTCCCTGTAGGTAACAGTACCATAATCATCAACAAAATATCCGTACTTGGTGGTTCCTGCTCCTCCGCTTACATGACTGAGATCGGAATCGTTTAATTGGTTATTCATACTTCGTCCTCCTTGTAGTGTGTCTTACGGATCATTTAAGGATCCGATCCTCTTTTACATGCCGGTATCCATGTGTTTATCCGGCAGGCGTTTTTTAACGTTCATAATAGTTATACGAGATAGAAGTCAAAATGGCAAATTCTTTCCTTAATCCCACCAGTATATTCCGTAGTAGCGGTTTACGTGATTTCCGCTTACACTTACGTCAAATACTCCGACAAAAGCATCCGTAGCGTTGCTTTCGGGATCCTCGTTCATAAGACTGTTGTTTCTTTGGTACCAGTCAAGTACTGTATCCCCCTTTTTGTACCTTGCAAATCCTTCCATGTCACAGGATTTGTCAAATTCGGTATTTTCATCAACATAGAAAATGTCTCCCCAGGTCTCATATCCGAATTCTTCAAAATAAGGCGACCAGTCATATGTAAATACCGGATTGCCGAATCTTAATATGACACAGTCTTTTCTGACATTTACGCTGTTCGTTGTAAAGGCTGTGACATTGACCCTTAATCCGTTGCATTCTGCGCTGTATTTTACAAAGGCGTCTTTGTAGCCATCTTTTTTTACGTCCTTTAACACAGCCTCGGCATCTTCTTTGGTATCAAAACGTCCCGCAAGGACTACACAGTAAGGATCCTTATTAAGGCCCGCCCATTCGGTGGTATGTGTGACGGTTCCGTCATATCCGTCATCGATAAGCTTTTCGGCGGTTTTGATCGCTGCATCCCTGTCTTTTGTACTTGATACAAAGACACCGTAAAACGGTCTTGTGTCGGCATCTGCCACAAAGAGATCTTCGGGGCCTGCATCCGGATCCAGATAGGGCATGAGAACATCCTCTGCAGTATAGACGGGAATGTCTTCCTTATCGATACGTTCAAATTCATAACCTTCAAAATACATATCGAT
>JAILPG010000034.1 GCA_024699595.1 Lachnospiraceae bacterium
TTGGTCTTTGCCTGTGTCCAGTTCCTTGTGATATCCTCCATAGTATTTGAGATATCGTTAAGCATCATGTTCTCTTCGGGCGTGTACTGCATCGGATAGACGGATGCAAGCCTTGCTTTTAGCTCGGCGATCCTGCTGTTCTTATCGGCTATCTCATTTTCCTTCTGGCTTATCTTATCAAGATCAACATTCGGTTCATTTGAAAGCTTCGTGATCTCACCGTTTAAGTTTGTTATCTCCTCGGATACCTTTGCGATCTCCTTATTCAGTCCGTCTATCTCACACTGCATCTGGTAATCGTCCGTATACTGGGTCTCGGTTATGCCGTTTGAGTTCTCGCGGCTGATATAATAGAGGACCGCATAGGCCTGATCCTCGGCAACTGCCTGGTTGTACTTGGCAGAATAATTGTTGCTCTTGGTGATCTGTCCCTTTGCCGAGTCTTCACTCTGCTTGCTCTGAAGCTCAGCCTGCATGACATTGTGTTCATAGTCGGTCGTGTCATAGGTTACGAGCTTGTCGCCGATATGTACCGAATCCCCCTTTTCGATGCTTATCGAGCTTATCGGTGCGGTGATCGCAGCAAAGTAGGTGTATTCGTCGTTGCTGGCAATGTCACCCGATTCCTCTATGATACCTGCGATATTGCTTTTTGATACGTGAGCACATTCATATTCCTTTCCGCCGCCGGTAAGTACCGGAGGCGTTTCACAGGCTGACAGTATGAGCAGTGCTGTAAATACGCATGGTATTAAGGATCTTTTCATCACGTTTCCCCTCTGTTGTGTATGAATCATACATTGATATGATACTACGGATTGCTCCGTTTCTTGTTATATCATACATATATGTGATATTCGAAATCGCTCCGTTGCAAGCAACTCTCGCGATTTCAGCAAATATTCGCAATCCGCTTTGCTGCCTGTAATACGGCAGCTTGCTTCTTGCTCATATTTGTTAGGCGTCCAAGGTCACATATCTTCCCGAGCAAGCTCGGACGATATGTGACTTTTGACGCCAATATCATCACATACGTTAGCGCATGCTAACCGAAATTGCAATAAAAATCCAAACAAACTTGTCTGGATCTTTATCTTATTTCGCTTATTTGTGTTATCAGAACCTGAATTTGTCATCAAACCATGATACCAAATCTTCGATCTTTACTCTTTCCTGCTCCATCGAATCCCTGAATCTTACCGTTACCGCATTGTCGGTTTCTGAATCAAAATCATAGGTGATGCAGAAAGGTGTTCCTATCTCATCCTGTCTGCGGTATCTCTTTCCGATGTTGCCCCTGTCGTCAAATTCGCAGTTGTATCTCTTCGAAAGCTCTGCGTAGATCTTCTCCGCGCCCTCGTTAAGCTTCTTTGAAAGAGGCAGCACGCCGATCTTAACAGGTGCGATTGCAGGATGGAAATGAAGCACGGTCCTCACGTCGCCGCCTTCGAGCTCTTCCTCGTCATAGGCCGAGCATAAGAAGGCAAGAACGACTCTGTCAGCGCCAAGTGAAGGCTCTATGACATAGGGAATGTACTTTTCATTCTTGACATCATCAAAATAGGTCATATCCTGGCCCGAGGTCTCCTGATGCCTTGTAAGATCATAATTCGTTCTGTCGGCAATACCCCAGAGCTCACCCCAGCCGAACGGGAATAAGAATTCTATATCGGTTGTACCCTTTGAATAGAATGAAAGCTCTGCCTTATCATGATCCCTAAGCTTTATCTCATCTTCTTTGATGCCGAGTGACAGAAGCCAGTCTCTGCAGAAGCCTCTCCAGTATTCAAACCATTCAAGATCGGTATCGGGCTCGCAGAAGAACTCAAGCTCCATCTGCTCAAACTCCCTGGTCCTGAAGGTGAAGTTACCCGGCGTTATCTCGTTACGGAAGGATTTTCCGATCTGTCCTATACCGAAAGGTATCTTCTTTCTCGAAGTTCTCTGAACGTTCTTAAAGTTTACAAATATACCCTGTGCAGTCTCAGGCCTTAAATATACCGTGTTCTTTGCATCCTCGGTAACACCCTGGAAGGTCTTGAACATGAGATTGAACTGTCTGATATCGGTAAAATTATGCTTTCCGCAGGTCGGACAGGGAATATTGTTCTCTTCGACAAAATTCTTCATCTCTTCCTGTGAAAAAGCGTCCACGGGTTTTTCAAGCGTAATGCCCTTCTCTGCGGCATAATCCTCGATGAGCTTGTCAGCCCTGAAACGCTCATGACACTCCCTGCAGTCCATAAGGGGATCCGAAAATCCTCCGAGATGTCCCGAAGCGACCCAGGTCTGCGGATTCATAAGTATGGCGCAGTCCACGCCCACATTATAAGGGTTCTCTGTTATAAATTTCTGCCACCATGCTTTTTTTACATTGTTCTTAAGCTCCACGCCGAGATTTCCGTAATCCCAGGTGTTTGCCAGTCCACCGTAGATCTCCGAACCCGGATATACAAATCCTCTGGTCTTTGCCAGTGCTACGATCTTCTCAAGAGTCTTTTCCATGTTGTTCTCCTCATTTTATATATTTTGATTAACCTGCCAAAAGTATCACTTATGATTAAATACGGATTGTTTATTCTATGATCAGATACGCTCTTCCCGATGAATCGCTTGACATTCTCGCATGTCTTTTATCGACCATCTCAACGTTTGCGGTGACATAGAGTATGTCGGAATAGCTTTCCACCATAACGGGTTCAGAGATGATGATCATTTTTGACGACCCAAGCTTCATGATGTCATCCTTTCCGATATTGCTTCCGTCAACCGTGGATTTCATCGTGACCTCAAGCGAAAAGCCGTCCGTCATGGCTTCATTTACGGTTCCGTAGAAAAATTCAACGTCATTAAAGTCAGCATAGTCTTCATAGCTTTTGTAGGTCATCATGACCTTGACTTTGCCTTTTTCTACCGTGAGATCGTCAAACTTAACTCTGTCCTTATCACCCGTCAGCCCGGCATATTCACCGACTTCCTCCTCTATCATGCTTCTCAGCTCGTCTTCTTTGTAATATACCTGACTGAAGCCTTCTACTATCTCGTTCTTTACTATGCCCTTCTTGGAGATGCTTATCGTAGTCTCGTTGTAATCCACAGTCTTATCACATCCCGATAAGAATACGCAGAATATGAGCGCTGCAAACAGGCATGACAGCATATTTGCCATCCCAAAACCGCCGACTCTTATTCTTTTTCCTGATACATTCTTTCCGGCCACGCTAAACCTCCGCATAATGGGATTATAAATACAGTGACATCTAAAATCAACAAAAGAATTACGTTATTTGCGTAAAAGCATCCGGATCATTAAGTGAATCAAGCGTATCCAGCGATCTGAAATGATGATCCGTATATCTTTTTCTGTAATCATTCGAAAGAGCCGTAAGCTCAGCCAGCACCCTGTCCGATACGCGGAAGTTGAACACGCTGTTTACCGGAGAATTAATAATATGCTCTATAGTATAAACGGTGGCTTCATTTAATCTTCTGTCATCGGGGATGCCGGGAAATTCACCGTTTACTGCTAAGATCTTCAGTTCAAAGACAGCTCTTATAAGCCTGTTGTCAAGACTTTCCTTGATTATCGCCCTTATAGCCTGATATAAGAGCTTAAGCATCTCGGAATCGTCGTTGTTCTCTCTTCCATAATAGGAAGCATATTCGAGAAAATACATTCCCAAATATGCTCCCATAAAGTCTTCACGTAATTCTTCAAAATAATTGTCTATATCTGCATCTATGAGATTGTAGGCGTTTTTCCCCTCATAGAGCTTAAACCTTCCGAAACAGAACGGATTGGTGGCGGCCATCATCTTGGAATTAGTACGTCTTGCTCCCCTTGCGAATACGGTGATCTTCCCCCTGTCCGTCGTTAACATCACCAGTCTTCTGTCATAATCACCTGCAGGAAAAGTCTCAAGGATCATACCTGTAACGGGAACATAATCTCTCATAGCTCGTCTTCCCTGTATCCGAAATTCTTAAGGAGCATGTCGTTATCCCGCCAGTCCTTTTTTACCTTGACCCAGAGCTTAAGGTTGACCTGTTTTTCAACAAGTCTCTCGATCTCGTATCTTGCTGCGGAGCCTATCTTTTTAAGCATTGCCCCCTGCTTTCCGATGATGATCGCTTTGTGGGATTCCCTCTCACAGTAGATGACGGCATCGATATTTACTATCTTTCCGGCATCCTTCATTTTTTCTATGGTAACAGCTATGCCGTGAGGGACCTCCTCATTTAAGCACTTAAGGGCCTTTTCCCTGATGAGTTCAGCACTTATCTGTCTTACGGGCTGGTCAGTCACCGTATCTTCATCGTAATATCTCTCGCCGTAGGGAAGATATTTGTATATCACGTATATAAGCTCTGATACGTTATCTCCCTTAAGCGCCGACACCGGAACGATATCGTCGAAATCACAGATATCTTTCCAGGTGTCTATTATTTTGTACATATCGTCATGCTTTACGGTGTCCGCTTTATTGATCACAAGGACAAGGGGGATGTTTATATCCTTAAGGTCTTCTGCTATCTGCTTATCCCCCGGGCCTATACGATCCGATGCCTCCACAAGCCACAGTACCACATCCGCGTCCTTTATTGTGCTTTTTGCAGCTTTGACCATGTACTCGGACAGCCTGTTCTTCTGTTTGTGGATACCCGGAGTATCCAGAAAGACTATCTGGCCTCTTTCATCCGTATATACGGTCTGTATGCGGTTTCTGGTGGTCTGCGGCTTATTTGAGGTAATGGCGATCTTCTGCCCTATTATCTTATTCATTAACGTGGATTTGCCGACGTTTGGTCTTCCTATGATGGCCGCAAAGCCTGATCTTATGCTGTTTGTTTCCTGATCCTTTGTCATTCTTTCTTATCTGTATCCGAAGTATTCTCTGCAGTTGTATCCTTGTCCTTATTTTCGATGGGTTTTCCCGTCATCGGATCAAAGTTCTGTCCGGGCTTTGCAACGAAGGTCTTTCCTGATCCGGCTCCCTTTTTGAGTGGCTTGAGGCCCTTTTTCTTTTTGCCTCTGCTTGCGGCCATAACTATCAGCAATATGATACCTGCAATGATCGCGATGAGCAGTAAGAACGGAAGTGCTCCGACCAGCCATACGGCAAGATCCTTCAAAAGCTCTGACATTGCTTCAAGGCTGTCAGCAAATGCTTCTCCCATCCTCTCGCCGAGAGTTCTTTCATGAGTTACGGTAGGTGTATACTTTGTAACTTCTTCAATGTCAAGATATACGGTACTGTAGGTAACCTGGTTATCCATCACGCGAAGCCTGGATTCGTAGGATTCGATCTCATATCTTACCTCTGCTAGTCTTTCTTCCAAAGCTAAGATCACCTCAAGATCATCGGCCTGAGCCAAAAGCTCGTTAAGCCTCTCTCTCTCTGTCTTAAGAGACTCAACCTTGGCCTGCATATCAACATAGTTGAGCGTAACATCTTCCGTGCTGTCATTCTTTGACAGTACATTGCTGTTCTCTGTTACCGAAGTAGTAAACTCATCAAGCTTTATGGCAGGGATCCTTGCCGTAATGCTTGCTGACCTGGTCTGTGTAGATCCGTAGCTTCTGCCTCCCACATATGAACTCTCAATATATCCTCCGAGCCGTTCTACCTTTGTATTGATATTTTCAATGAGCTCGTCAAACTCTTCGGTCTCTATGGAAAGGTTTACGGTCTTTATGAGTTTTCTTGAGGTATCGGTCACCGGTGTGTCGCTTCCGGTTATCTCGGCCTGTGCACCCGGATCATCGGTTATGACTGCACTGCCCTGCGTATAGACATCTGAAGTGTCATAATCCTCATATGCCTCATAATCCTCCGTGGCCATGGCCATTTCCGGGGCATAATCGTAATCATCAGCATAGGCCCGTGGTGCTTCCTTGTAATTTCCGCTTCCCGCATCACTGCTCTTTGAGCTTCCGCAGGCAGCGACCATAAGGCTTAACAGTATAAGTGATATAACAGGTAAAAATCTTTTTTTCATGGGTTTATCCTCCCTATCATTTTTTCTTTAACATATATACGGTCCATGCATCGTTTTTTTATGGCTTCATTTAAAATTATTTTACCTGATCAGATTTTCAATCTCGTCAAACAGATCTTTATCTTCTTCTATCCTCTCTTCAGAGCCCACAACACAGACATGGTTTCCTTCTGTGAGCGCTCTAATGTATGGGGCAAGTGAACGAATATCCTCTTTTTTGCAGGAAAGCACCTGATCTCTCTCCTTCTGGAGATTCTCATAAGACTCACCTGCAAGGTAAAGGCTCATTGCTCTGGAGCCTGCCATACTTGGAGTAAGCGGCATATCAAGTGTAGCTACTGCTCCGATTATGTATTTTGTCATGTCACGTTCATCAGCATCAAAGCTCTCGATATATTCAGGCGCCTTATCATAGATCTCAAGAGTCTTCTTAAGATTCGGATCCCTGTAGGATGTAAAGAATGAATCACCCGTCTTTGTAAAGGCACTCATGCAGCCGTAGGCTCCTCCCTTTACCCTGACGTTGTTCCACAGATAGTCATATCCGAGCATCACCTTCATGACACGCAATGCGCCGTTGTAGTCAAGCCCAGCCTTTATAAAGTTTCCTGCCTTTGCGACATACTGTATCTTTGCCGAAGTCTTGTAGCCCTGATTCTTGTCAAAAAGCGAAAGCTCTTCATCACTTTTTTCAAAAGGCTCCTTATACAGGCATCCAAGAAACTCTTCCGTAAGGCTTAAGACCTTTGAGCTTTCGGGATCGCTGACCGTATAATCAACAAACAGATTTTCCTTTCTGAAGATGATGTTAAGACACCTCTTCATGCCTGCGATCATATCAGCCTTTGATCCGTCAAAATCTTCATCCACCGATTCCACATACCTGTAGAATTCCATTCCGGAAATGTATTCAAGCTGTGCTGCGGAGTATGATACGCCTGCAAGTGCCCGCTTTGCCGCAAGTGAATGTCCTGCTGACATCATGGATGCCTGGGCTCTTGACTTGATCATGCCCACAAGCTCCTTAAGCCTCTTTTCATCATCAAGCTTTGAGGTAAGCAGTATCTCTTTTAACATTTCATAGGCAAAGTCGAGCCTGTTCTCAAAGACTTTAGCCTCAAATACAAAGCGTGTCGTAAACCTCTCAACATCCTGCGCATAATGATAGGTTAAGATTGAAGGCACGATACCGCCGCTGTTTTCATTGATCTCATTAAACAGCTCGTTATATGTAAATCTCTCGGTGCTTAAAAGCCCAAGCATGCTCTTTAGCATTCCGACATACTTAAGGTCTTTGATACCCACATCCTTAATATCAAAGGAAAGCGACAGATAGCCTATGCCGTTTGTAAATATTTTATGCGTAAGGACGGTAACGTCTGAAACCTTGTTTTCGGTATATTCAAATGGCTTTGCTTCCTTTTTGATATCCGATATCTTAAGAAGCGGTATGCTCTCCATCGCTTCCTTACTGTCCTCTGCTTCCTGATACTGCTTAAGCGCCTTCGTCTCCTCAGAAAGCTTTACAAGATCAGCCTCTGACAGGCTCTTCTTAAGCTCTTCCATCTTTTCCTTAAGGGCCGCATCCTTTTTGGCATTAAGACCCTGGGAAGGCTTTAATACAACTACCGCACAGTGAGGATTATTAAGGAAGTATTTATCTATGAGTTCCTCATAATATCCCGTATCTATCCTCTCTCTTAAAAGAGCGAATGTATCGTTTGCCTCAATATGCATATAGGGATCGTTTTCGTCATAGAGCCAGGAGTCAAAACAGTCAAGTCCGTATATGAGTCCCTTGGGATATCCGCCGAAATCAGCCTCCCTGTATCGAAACTCAAGAGCATTAACGGCTGCCCTTAAAGCCTTTTTGTCTATACCGCGATCCCTAAGATCGATAAGAGTCTCTTTAATGATCCGCTTAAACTCATCCAGGTCAGATTCATTGGCATTATTTGCTATTATTGAAAAATACGGCTGTAATACTCCGCTTTCATGGGTGCTCTGGATATCGTCGCCGATCCCCGCATCAAGGAGAGCCTGGGTAACAGGTGCTCCGGGGGCCGAAAGAAGGGCATTATCAAGAATGTCAAAAGCAATGTAGAGCTCTTTGTCAAGGCTTGTCTCGAGCACGAAGTTCATGCTTAAATATGTATTGTCTTCAGTACTTTTCTCGCTCGTGATACCGTATTCCTTCTCAACAAACACCGGTTTGTCAAATGACTTCTGAAGTCTTATCTGTGTATCGATGTCTCTTTTTTCAAAAGCACTTAAGTATTCCCTGTCAAGGCGCTCAAGCTTCTCTGCCATATCCATGTCGCCATACAGATAGATATAGCTGTTTGACGGATGATAATAGCTTTTGTGAAACTCAATGAAACGCTCATAGGAGAGCTCAGGTATATGATCGGGATCTCCGCCTGATTCATATCCGTAAGCCGTATCAGGAAACAGGCTGTTGAATATCTCCCTTTCAAGTGCCGAATCCGGCGATGAAAAGGCACCCTTCATCTCGTTATATACGACTCCGTTTATCGAAAGCTCGCTGTCAGGCGATTCAAGCTCGTAATGCCAGCCTTCCTGCTTAAAGATCTTTTCTTCGGTATAGATGTTCGGATAGAATACCGCATCAAGATATACGCCCATAAGATTGTCGAAATCCTTGTCATTACAGCTTGCAACAGGATATACCGTCTTGTCGGGATAGGTCATCGCATTTAAAAATGTATTTAAGGATCCCTTAACAAGCTCCACGAAAGGATCCTTTACCGGATACTTCTTCGATCCGCACAGCACGGAATGCTCAAGGATATGCGTAAGTCCCGTACTGTCGATCGGAGGGGTACGAAATCCTATATAGAACACCTTGTTGTCATCATCGTTTGACAAAAGGAATACTCTGGCTCCGGTCTTTTTATGCTTAAGCAGCATTCCCTTTGAGTTAAGATCCTTTACATCCTTTTCGTTTATCACCTCATATGCTTTAAGTTCTTTTACGCCTTCAATCTTCATCTGCCGTCTCCTTCTATGTATTCTATGTTGTTTCCCGATAAATATATTGTCTCCCGTATCTCTGATACATCCATGGAAAGCTCTTTTGCAAGCTCCTCTATGGTGATCTTTCGCTCAAGATCCTCCGAAAGCTCTCTTGCCGCATCATTAAGCCTGTTGACCCGTAAGAGCACCTCATCCATAAAGCTGTCATTTTCTATGTCATCCATGATGCATTTTTCCATTGCATCCATGATCATCCTTGTGACGAGCTCATCGACCTCTTCGGCGCTGTCACATATCTCCACGGCTTTAGCGGCAAGTAAAAGCGCTATATTTCCCTCTCCCACGAGATCTTCCGTAAATACGCCCTGTCCTTCATACAGTCTTGCAATATCATTTACGGTATCAAGATAGATCTCGGTAAACACCTCTGCCGCATCCTTTTCTTTCTTAAGGACGCTCTCAAGGCTCTTTAAGCGTTTTTTCCTGCTTTCGTCACTGCCCGATGTCATCCGGACAGTATCTGTTTTATTGTTCCCTTTATCTGTTTTATCCTTGAGTCTTTCGGTCTCATTCTCAAAGACCCTGATGTTTTCTTCCCTCAGATAGTCATAGATCAGTTCCAGATGTTCTTTTTTGATCGCAGATCCTTCATCTGTCCCGGAGGGTGAAAGATGATCTGTTATCTGCTCTTTTGAAATGCATCCGTCCTGGCTTTTGGCAAGAGCCCTGATCCTTAACAGTTCTTTTTTAAGTGACAGTTCATCCATATGTCAGTATCTCTTCTGTTTGAAAGAATTATGAACAGATTAATTTCGTTCACTTTAGTTCATCATGTTTTTCATTTGTGCTCATGTGTAAAAAGATGTTCCTGGCAGTACTCAAAATTGCCATGACATTTCGAACAGAACCTAAACTCCAGATCATCCCCGTCAAGCTCCGTCCTGCCGCAGATCGCGCATTTATGCTTGTAATTAAGCGGCTTTGAGGCGACGCCGGCT
The DNA here is from genome assembly GCA_024699595.1 of Lachnospiraceae bacterium. The sequence goes on from JAILPG010000034.1 coordinate 9,996, forward strand.
TTTACGCCTGCGCCTGCGTTCTTTGCAGCTTTCGGATCCACGCTCCGGTAATAGGCATCGGCCGTATTTGCGTTCTGCACCTGTCTCTTAAAGGCATTTCTTCTGTGTATCTCACTTGGAGAGAATCTCTTGAAATTCGTGGTCCCGAAGAAAAACAGGATGAAATTAAGAAGCGAGGTAATGATCGAAACCTTAATGCCCATATTGCCCTGAAAGAAGCTTAACGCAAGCACAGCCACATCAAGAAAAGCAAGCCACTTGATCTTTACCGGGATGATGAAGTATAAAAGTACCTGCATGTCCGGATAAGAGGCTGCAAAGGCAAGAAAGATCGAAAGATTTATGTAATACGTGCTGAAAGCGTTTGCTATGAACTCACCTACAGGCGCCCCGGGATATCCCATAAGATTATAGATAACGTAGAGGAGAAAGGCTCCGAGTATCGTAAAGAGCATTCCCGAAAATATATACAGATTGTACCTAAATGCCCCCCAGGTCCTCTCAAGCGAGGTACCTATGGAGTAATAAAAGAACAGCATTATGATGGTAAAGATATTAAGTGCCGAGGGAGGCACGATGATCCATGTCACGATCCTCCATATCTGCCCGTGCAGGATCTTGTACGGATTCAGAGCGATAAACTCTACAGAGCCCGTAAGTGTAAGGATATACCCGATAACATAGGCAATGATAATATATAAAGAAAGATTTGAGATGGCATATCTTCCGAATTTTCTCTCAAGCTTATTTATAAGCTTCGTCATCTGTGATTCTCCTTGCTGATCCTTTTATTAAGCCGATCCTTTGGAGGGAGCCGGTCAGGTGCACATACTTTCTGCACTATAACATAATTTATCATTGACACCCCAAAAAGTAAACTGAAACTGCACTTTCCCATCATTCTTTACCATCTTTTAATAAATATAAGATTTTAATTAATTGAATTTATCAAACAAATCACTTATAATTTCATCTTTGATGGAATCATGTTAATTATTTTCACCCTGGAGTGCAAAAATGTCCGAAATATATACTCTTGGAATCGATATAGGATCAACGACGGTAAAGGTCGCCGTTTTAAACAAGGCGCATAAGATCCTTTTTTCCGACTACAAAAGACATTATGCAAATATCCGCGAGACTTTAAGTGAACTCGTATCAGATGCAGGCGAGAGGCTTGGAAATATCACAGTGCATCCGATGATAACAGGCTCGGGCGGACTGACACTTGCAAAGCATTTAGAGATCCCCTTTGTGCAGGAGGTAATAGCCGTTTCAAGTGCTCTTACCGATCACAATGACAAGGTCGATGTAGCAATAGAGCTTGGCGGAGAGGATGCAAAGATCATATATTTCGAAGACGGCAACGTGGAACAGAGGATGAACGGTATCTGTGCAGGCGGAACCGGTTCTTTCATAGACCAGATGGCATCGCTTTTACAGACAGATGCGGCCGGTCTCAACGAATACGCCAAAAACTACGATTCACTCTATACTATCGCAGCAAGATGCGGAGTATTTGCCAAATCCGACATTCAGCCTCTCATTAACGACGGAGCCACCAGAGAGAATCTGTCGGCTTCGATCTTCCAGGCGGTCGTTAACCAGACGATCTCAGGTCTTGCCTGCGGCAAACCTATAAGAGGATATGTTGCCTTTTTAGGCGGACCTCTTCACTTCCTCTCAGAGCTTAAGGAAGCTTTTATAAGAACCTTAAAGCTTGATGATGAACATATAATTGCACCGGAGAATTCCCATCTTTTTGCAGCCATAGGTTCCGCCCTCAATTACAGGCAGGACAATAAGATCTCACTTGCAGATCTTTCAAAAAAGCTGTCTGAAAACATAAAGATGGAATTTGAAGTGGAAAGGATGGAGCCTCTCTTTGAAAATGACGAGGCTTATGATCAGTTCCTTAAAAGACATGAAAAACACCGCGTAAAGAAGGCGGAGCTTAAAGACTATAACGGCAACTGTTATCTTGGCATCGATGCAGGCTCCACAACAACAAAGGCTGCACTTATATCGGATGACGGCTCACTCTTATATTCATTCTATTCAAACAATAACGGCAATCCCCTCGGGACCACTATAAGAGCCATAAAAGAGATATACTCGGCACTCCCTGAAGGAGCAAAGATAGTTCACTCCTGCTCTACCGGCTATGGCGAAGCCCTTATCAAGGCAGCACTGCTTCTTGATCACGGCGAAGTGGAGACGGTATCACATTATTATGCGGCAGCCTTTTTTGAGCCCGATGTCGACTGCATACTAGATATCGGCGGACAGGACATGAAATGCATAAAGATCCGCGATCATTCCGTAGACAGCGTCCAGCTCAACGAAGCCTGTTCCTCGGGCTGCGGCTCCTTTATAGAAACCTTTGCAAAGTCACTCAACTATTCCGTGGAGGATTTCTCCAATGAAGCACTGTTTGCGGCGCATCCCATAGATCTCGGCACAAGATGCACGGTCTTCATGAATTCCAAGGTAAAACAAGCCCAGAAGGAAGGGGCATCGGTTGCCGATATTTCCGCGGGATTAGCTTATTCAGTCATTAAAAATGCCCTCTTTAAGGTCATAAAGGTTTCAGATGCTGCCTCCCTCGGAAAGAGGATCGTGGTACAGGGCGGAACCTTTTATAATAATGCAGTCCTCAGATCCTTTGAAAAAATTGCGGGCTGCGAAGCCATAAGGCCTGATATCGCAGGTATCATGGGAGCTTTCGGAGCAGCGCTCATTGCTCGTGAACGCTACCCCGAATCAAACAGCACTACGATGCTTTCCATAGACCGCATCAATTCACTTGAATACACCACGACGATGGCCAAGTGCAAGGGCTGCACCAACAGCTGCAGACTCACCATAAACAGATTTTCGGGCGGCAGACAGTATATCTCCGGAAACAGATGCGAACGGGGCATCGGCAAACAGAAGAATGAACATAACCTGCCCAATCTTTTTGAGTACAAGGAACACCGTATCTTTGACTACGAGCCTCTTGATGAGGTCTCCGCGAAACGCGGTACCATAGGTATTCCCCGTGTACTTAACATCTATGAGAACTATCCGTTCTGGTTCACTTTCTTAACGGAACTTAAATACAGGGTGATACTCTCTCCCAGATCATCCCACCGCATATATGAGCTTGGCATAGAATCGATACCGAGCGAATCGGAATGCTATCCCGCAAAGCTTGCACACGGGCATGTGGAGTGGCTTATCAGGCATGGAATAAAGAACATCCTCTATCCCGCCCTCTTTTATGAGAGACGTGAATATGCCGATGCTCCAAACCACTATAACTGTCCCATAGTCACCTCCTATTCCGAGAACATCAGAAACAACATGGATGAGATAAGCTCGGGAGAGATCAATTTCATGAATCCTTTTCTATCCTTTGAATCGCTTGAGATCATCACAAACGGGCTCATCGATTTCTTTAAGGATATCCCGCAGACAGAGATAAAGGATGCCGCAGAAAAAGCCTGGAATGAAATGATGCATGCCAGGGATGACATGAAGAAAAAAGGCGAAGAGACGATCGCTTATCTTGAAGAAAACAACAAACACGGAATAGTGCTTGCCGGCCGTCCCTATCACATAGATCCCGAGATCAACCACGGAATACCCGAAATGATCAATTCCTACGGACTTGCCGTACTTACAGAGGATTCTGTTGCGCACTTAAATCCCGTAGTGCATCCGATCCTTGTTGCCGATCAGTGGACCTATCATTCAAGACTGTATGCGGCAGCAAATTACGTAAAGACCACTGATCTTTTGGATCTGGTACAGCTTAATTCCTTCGGCTGCGGTCTGGATGCCGTAACTACGGATCAGGTTGCCGACATTTTAAATGATTCCGGAAAGATCTATACCTGTTTAAAGATCGATGAGGTAAGTAACCTCGGTGCCGCAAGAATAAGGATACGTTCACTCATTGCTGCAATAAGGCTTAAAGAGCGTGAGAAAAAGGAGCGAAAGATCGTAAGCTCCACCTATAAGAGGGTCCTGTTTACCGAAGAAATGCGAAAGACCCATACGATCATCTGCCCGAATATGTCGCCCATCCACTTTGATCTTTTAGAGAAAGCCTTCAGTGCCTGCGGCTACAATCTTGTGGTGCCAAAAAACACTACCAGGGCAGCTATAGACATGGGACTTAAATATGTCAATAATGATGCCTGCTATCCGTCAATGATAGTTACCGGCCAGGTAATGGATGCCATCCTTTCGGGAGAATATGATACCGATCATCTGGCTGTGGTTATGACCCAGACGGGCGGCGGATGCAGAGCCACCAACTATATAGCTTTTATCAGAAGAGCTCTAAAAAACGCAGGCTATGAACATATACCCGTGATATCTTTAAACCTCTCAAAGCTTGAGAAGAATCCGGGCTTTCATGTAAATCTCGAAATGATAGTAAGAGCCGGATATGCAGCCATATTTGGTGATATCTTCATGCGCTGCGTATACCGTATGAGACCCTATGAGTTAAATGCAGGCGACACGGAAAGAGTTCATGAAAAATGGAAATCGGCATGCCGCGACTTTGTCTCTGCAAAGCATATGGGACTTCCGAAGTTCTATAAAATGTGCAGGGAAATGATCCGGGAGTTTGATCAGATCCCTGTAGATGAAGATTTAAAGAAGCCCCGCGTCGGTATTGTAGGCGAGATCCTTGTAAAATACTCTCCCACTGCCAACAACGAGCTTGTAAATCTTATAGAAGCCGAAGGGGCCGAGGCTGTCGTGCCCGATCTCATCGACTTTATGTGTTACTGCTTCTACAATCAGATATATAAGGCTGATCATCTCGGCACTTCCAAAAAGACTGCCTTCATATCCTCTCTCGGTATATGGCTTGTGGATACACTGCGGAAAAGTGCGATCAAAGAGTTTGAGGCTTCAAAGCATTTCGAGCCTCCCGTCAATATCAGACAGACCGTAAAATATGCCGAAGAGATTGTGTCGATAGGAAACCAGACCGGTGAAGGCTGGTTTCTGACCGGTGAGATGATAGAGCTCATTCATTCCGGAGTAAAGAACATAGTCTGCACCCAGCCCTTCGGATGCCTTCCAAACCACGTGGTCGGAAAAGGTGTGATAAAGGAGATCCGCAGGCATTACAGAGGTTCAAACATCGTAGCCATAGACTATGATCCCGGGGCAAGCGAGGTAAACCAGTTAAACCGTATCAAGCTCATGCTATCTACGGCTTTTAAGGCGATCGGCCAGTCCGAAACCACTGTTAAAACAAAACAGAATGATATATAATGATGATGTCCACAGCAAAAGTCTGAAATTTTCAATACACCTATGGGAAACATAATCAGTATAATAATAAACTTCATTCTGTTTATATGCGCGATACTGTCGATCGCAGTCTATCTTGGTGCCAAGCCCGGTATTAAGGATCCGGAAGCCATACGGCGTTTCAGGATATTCACCGGCGCTTACACCAGTACTCTCCTTGCAACGATAGTCGTAAATTACGCGGTGTCAGGCTCCTATTTCGGGATCATCGCGATCCAGTTTTTATGGTTTTCCTTTGTAGCGCTTCTTGCCTCTATCGTTTCCACGCTTGCATATCTTTTGGATGAATATGACCGGCTCATCTCCTGGATAGTCTCAGGATTCTGCTATTTCGGGTTAGTCACAGCCGTTTTGGAGATAGTCTTTGGAAAATATGAGATAGTAAAAAATGCAAGCGGCACATTCTTAAACTCGACCTTTGCATCCATCCACATGGAATGGGTATATCTTCTGATCATCATGGCCTTTGTAAGCATTTCTGTCTGGCTGCTTGCAAGATATCATTACCACCATAAGAAAAAACGCGAAAAACGGCTGTTCAGACTTGCATTTACTGCAATGCTCATCTGCTTTTTTGTACTCTTTTTGGAGATCATACTCGAGAATCTTTCGGTCTACTATCCTATATTCAGACTCTTTATGCTCCCGTGCTTCTTACTCTTCTGCTATGCTCTCACGATATCCAGAAACGATAAGATCGTGAGGCAGGACTATAACATGTATCTGTCCGAGAGCGAAAGGGATCCCGTATATATCACGGACAGCGATATGCATATCGTGTTTGAGAATGAAGCTGCAGACGTATTAAACTCCATGTACAGTGATGACGCAAAAAGGCGAAGCATCTCGGGCATTATGGAATTTGATGAAGAAAACACCAAAAGACTCGTAAATGATATCCGCTACGATGAAGACATAAAACTCAATGCCATACATATCACATCGGACAAAAGATTTCTTATCACCGTAAAGAGAGTCATGGATACAACAGGAGGTCTGTTATGCAGCATCCTGTTATGCAGCGAGGAAGGAGCCCTTTAGTTCACAGCCCATATGACTTTCTGTATCTCTGTAAAAAACAGACGCTTACGATAAGTGTTATCAATTCTGCCGCAAACCAGGCAAGCCACAGTCCGTCAGCTCCCATGATCATTGAAAGAAAATACATGGATCCTGCAAACAGCACAAAGGTCCTCAGTGATGAAAGGATCAGTGATACCGTTCCGTTTAAATAAGCTGTAAACAGTCCCTGTATAAAGATGTTGAATCCACAGATAAGACAGGCCGGAAGCGTAAACATCAGGCATCTTATGGAAAGATCATAAAAATCCTTTTCCGAAGATACATCGTCAAAAAATGCAAGTACTATCCTGTCGTGCAGGAAAAACAGCAGGACAAAGATCACTGCCGAAAATACCGCTGTCCATTTCATTGAAAGGACATAAAGATCCTTTGCTCTTTTTGTGTCCCCTTTACCGTACTGATAGGAAATGGCCGGTTCGATCGTCTGAGTCATTCCCATGAACACCGACATGATCAAAAACTGAACATATAAAAAAATACCGGATACGCTTACACCTACTTCCTTAAAGAATCTGTAGGACAAATGATTCATGATAAGCGCCGTAACACCGGCAGCAATGTTTGTGATAAGCTCCGAGGATCCGTTATAAAACACCGGTATAAGCTTCTTTATCTTAGGTCTGCACAGTCTGTATCTTAAACTGCTTCCGTCTTTTAACACTCCGCTGTAAAAGATAAGGGCATAGAGACCGGGGACGGCATATCCGGCAGTGCTTGCCCAGGCTGCTCCCGCGATACCTGTACCAAAGATACCCATAAACACATAATCAAGGACAATGTTTAGTATCCCTCCCGCAACCGATAGTAAGGATATCGCAAGTGTCTTTCCTTCCGCAAAGATAAACGGTACAAAAACACTCGCAAACATTAAGACAGGACACGTAGTCACCAGCACTTTATAATACGGATAAGCATATCCGTAGTTTCCTTCTGTTGCTCCAAGAAAGGAAAGGATCTGCGTATCAAACAGATTTCCGAAAACAGAGATCACAAGACCTGTAACAGCTGCGGCAGTGATGAGCTGCGAAAAAAGCCTGTCGGCCTCTTCTTTTTTTCCTGCTCCCAAAAGACTTGCAAGATTAACGGCACCGCCCGCGCCGATCATGCTTCCTGTCGCAAGAGTAAGGGTAAGGATGGGATAATAAAGGTTTACCGCACCTATCGCATAGGGACCCACGAAACGTTCGATAAAGATACCGTCAGCGATCGTATATACTCCGTTAAACAGAAACAGGATGATCGCGGGAAGCACATACAAAAAATAAGACCCCATGGTATGGTCTGTTTCAAACTCAGGATTATTGATATTCACTTTTTCGGTTTCTGAAATATCAGTTTTTATGTCTTCTATTTTCTTATCCTCTTTCCGACTGTATCAATGACCTTGTTTATATCATCTTCCTTAAGCATCATGGTAAGGATATCCTTAAAGTCCTGAGCAAATCCTTCAACTGTTTCCGCACTAAACAGATTTGCATGATAATCAAGATTTATCGTGTAGGAACCGTCCTTTTTTTCAAAGGTCTGCACTATGAACTTAAGCTTTTCATAGACTGCTCTCTCCTGAAGATCCAGCACCTTTACAGGCTTTCCGTCCATTTCGTAGTCCTCCGGATAATATGGCTGATAGCAGTATATGAAATCATACATATCCGGGTATATGCCCATGATATCGGAAAGCGGCATTACCGGGAACATCATCATATTAAACATGGTACTCTTTATCCTGTTTAAGAATCCGGTCACGGTATCATCTTTTTTAAGTTCAAAAAAATTGAGCAGTACCGTTGAGATATAGCCGACCGTATTTGTAAGACCCGAATCATTGCGCCCGGTGTAAAGTGTTGCAAAAGATCCGGCTTTCTTATCGTTCTGTACCGCCAGGATGACGGAAAGGATCCCGGAAAACAGTGTGCTCGTGGATATATGCTTTTGCGCACAGTACTTTCTTACAGCTTCACCGTCGTCACTTATCACGGTCTCATAATGAGCGGAACTCCACGGTTCCTCATGATGATCCTCCGGCATCGAGCAAAACCCGGTTATCGAGAGCAGATCCCTATAGTTCTGCTTGCAGATTCTGCCTGCTCCGGTATCAAAGAATCCATAAATGTATTCGGAATACTCGGTCATCGGAAGCTTTTCTTTTCTGAGTTCCTTACCGTCATAGGCCGAAAGTATATCCTCAGTCAGGATGTTTATCGATTCGCCGTCAGTAACCAGATGGTTGTAGTCTGCAAACAGATACTTTTTATTCTGACATTCTATTATCTTAAAGTTAAAGAGCCATTTCGCATCAGGCGGTGTCGGGCTGCTGTATTTAATCGGATCCGAAAGTTCCTGATCGTCTGACTTTATCACCGGTATCTCGACATCGCTTATATCATCCTGAGGTATCTGCCATACTATACCGTCATCATCCTGTTCGAAACGCGCCCTTAATCCGGGATGGACTCTGATCACTGTCTTTACGGCTTCCTTGAGCCTTTGTGTATCAACTGATGGATCAAATACATACAGCACCGGAAGATCTAAGTCATTATTTCCTGCTATGGCTTCCAGATAATCATAGACCTGTACGTCGGGAACATGATATCTTGAAAGACCCTTTACCTTTTTCCTTTTCGGTGAAGAAATGATAAATTCTTCAAGTCTGAGTATCGTCGGGTTATTTACTATATCACTGACATTTACCGCTATATTGTACTCATCGCCGATAAGTGTTATGAATAACATTACATCAAGGGAGGACAGTCCCGTTTCAATAAGATCCGTATCCGTTCCGAAGTCATCATAGTCAGTAACCTGTATCAAAAACTCACACAGCTTCCTCTGGATATCGGTTTCAGGCTGTCTGTGGCTCTTTGCTTCGGGCTTTATCTTCGGAAGTGCCTTCCGATCGATCTTCATGTTATCGGTCATCGGCATCTCGTTAAGCTTTACATAGATATCAGGATGCATATAATGAGCAAGATGTTCCTTTGCATAGGCCCGTAAAGCCTCCTCAGTGATACCTGTTTCCGAGACATAATAAAGGCAAAGATATCTGCCATCTATAGAGGCTGCCGCACAGCTGTTCATACCCTTCATCTCACCCATCAGGGATTCGACCTCTGACAGTTCGATCCTTAGGCCCCTTATCTTTACCTGATCATCCTTTCTGCCGATATACTCGATCTCGCCGTCATCGGTGATCCTGCAGATATCACCGCTCTTATAGGCACGCATCCCTTTATATGTGAAGAATGATTTCTTTGTCAGATCCGGTAGATTGAGATATCCTCTGCCGACACCCTTTCCGCAGATAATAAGCTCACCTGTCTCGCCGTCTTTTACCTCGTTATTATCCTCATCCACCACATAAGCATAAACATTGGCATTCGGAATACCTATAGTGATGTCTTCAGGATCCTCCATGACCTTCATTGTGCAGCTTATCGTGGTTTCCGTGGGCCCGTAACCGTTCATGATATACAGATATGGATTTACTTCCTTAAGCTTTATGAGCAGGCTTGCAGGAAATGCCTCTGCTCCTATGTCCGCAACCTTCAGTCTCTTTATCGCCTCTTTTGCGGATGAAAGCTTCAACAGTCCCGCAACGTATGTGGGGGTAAATACGGCCCCGTCCACTTCATTATCGATCATGAGCTTCGTCATCTTTGAAGGATCAGATATCTCACTCATCAGCGCCAGTACCACGGTATTCCCCGATACAAGCGGTATATATTCCTCCATTATCGAAACATCAAAGGTCATGGCCGCCATCGCAAGGAGTCGTTTGCTCCTTTCAACGATAGCCCTGTATTCGCGGTTTTGAGGCACATCTGTCAGGAAATTTGCGAGATTTCCGTGTTCTATCATCACGCCCTTGGGATTTCCCGTAGAGCCTGATGTATAGATCACATAGCAAAGGTCCGATGAAACGATCTCTGTTTCGGGATTTTTGATATTCGGATTTGTCATGAGATCTTCATAAAAAAGCGGTCTCTTAGTCAGCTCATCCACGAAAAGCTCAAGGCGTTCATATATCATCGGACGTGTCGATATGATATGGGTAGCACCGGAATTGTCATGGATATATCTTATACGGGGGTCAGGGTACAGAGGATCAGCGATCACATAGGCACAGCCTGCTTTCAGAACACCTATTGTCGCAGCATACATTTCTATGCTCCGGCTTAAGAATATAAGAATGATATCCCCGTGGCCGACGCCTAAATATTGCAGTGAATTGGCCACCCTGTTTGCGGCTGTGTTTAGCTCTTCATAGGTAAATGATCCGTTTGATGAAATGACCGCTGTCTTTTTCGGATGAAGGCGCACCTGTTCCTCGAACCTTTCGATCACGGAGATAAAATCAGGATCAGTTTCTGCAGCTTTTGCGGCCGCATTTATGTCTGTTTTTGCTTCCGTTTTTTTGTTATCATCTGTATCATCTCCGGAGCTTTTGACTGCATTTGTCCTTTCAAGACCAAGTATATCCTCCATTCCGGTTATCGAAATGATCTCATATACACTGTCCGAAACATTCGTAATGGAAAGATCATGGCACTTTTTCTTAAGTTTTATAAGGATCCTGATGCCTGCAGAGGAAATATAATCAAGCTTCTCCGCGTCTATCACGATCCTGTTAACGGCTTTATTCTCAACAGAGAGCCTGTCTAAGTGATCCGCTATTTCCTTATCTGCAGAAAGAGCCGTATCATAATCAAGCTTCTCCTCAAATATGATGCAAAGCTCCCCATCCTTATATGAAATTTTCATTTGTGATCCTCCCACTCAAAGATGATATGATACAGGATCATTTTGATGTGATCATTTATACCCTAAATGATTATATACAAAAACCATGAAATTGGAAAGCGGCCCCCTAAGAAGTGCGAACCACCTAAGAAACACGCGCCGCCCGGAACATATTTTAAAAGGGTACAGACTGTGCGGCCTGTACCCTTTTTACTGTACTCACATATTATATTAGTCATGAGATCCGGCTTTCCGGATCCCTTCTTACATTGTCTGGCCAAAAAGGATCGCCATGATCAGCTGAAGAATGTTAATGGTTCCGTCTGCCTTTATAAAGGGAAGGAAGTTAAAGCCTTTCGGGATCGTGACCGTTGTTGCCAGTCCGTCGATCGTAACAGTTACCACATAGGGCATTGTGCTGTTGTAGGCTATAAGCATATTAACGGTATTGGCATCAACCGTTTCCACATCCGTCATATTAAGAGGCATTCCGGTCTGAGTATATACTTCTTTGAATTCAGGCGAAAGAGCTTCAAATACGGCAAGGTTTGACTGTACAGACGCAAGCTGCTGCGCCGCCTGAACCGAAATGGTTTCAGCGGGTTCGGGCTGTATGGGTGCGGGTGCAGGCTCCGGTTCGTCTGTTCTGTCAGATACTACCGAAACAGAATCGTCTACCCTGACAACAACATTTCCGTTAACGCCGGTATTTCCGCTTGGATCTGTGGTTCCATTCTGTTCAATGGCTTCGACAATAAGATTAAGCTGTGAAAGCGTAAGTTCTGTAATACCTGTTATGGAACTTATGGTCAGGATATAACCATTTCCATTCTGCTCAAGACTGTATGCACACGTTGTCGGAGCCACAGCCGTACCGTTTCCGGTTACGATCCTGTTGCCTGCGGATGCCGCAAGTCTTATTATGCCGCTCTTTCCTGAGGCCTGTTCCAGATAATAATCATCATCATCAAAGTAAAGATCGCTGTTAGCGGTATCATAAGATGCACTGCCGTCAGCAAAATTTGCAAAGCTTACCGACCAAAACTGATGCTCCGGAGCATTTCCGCCTACTGTAGCATTATCATAGTTATTTATGACCCTTCCGGAATTATTCGTAACTGCACTGTAATTATGAGTAACAGTACCGGCATTGTTCATAACAGTGCCCGTATGTACTTCTCCGTCATCATCCGTGTATGAATAGTTGCAGACAACGGTACCGCCGCTTAAATTGTTGGTTACCAATGCCGAGTTATTCGTCACTTCGCCGGAATTATCTACTACTGTTCCCGTATATAATATTCCTGCATCATCCGTATCCGAATCATTGTCAACTACAACACCGCCACTTAAGTTGTTGGTGACTGTTGACCAGTTATAGGTTACTTCGCCGGAGTTATTGGAAACTATTCCGGCAAACAGTACTCCGTCAGCATTTGTGTCTGCAGTATTGTACTTAACAACACCGCCTGTCAGATTGTTGGTTACTTCTGCCCAGTTGTTGGTTACTTCACCGGAATTATTCGTAACCGTACCCGATAATCTCTCTCCGTTATCCCTCAGATAGACGCTGTTAACGTAAACAGTTCCACCGCTGTTGTTATCAGTAACATCACCATAGTTTATGTACACATTACCATTATTGTTGTTACTGTTGACTGCTTCATAGTTTTCACCAACATAATCATTATTCTGCTGAACTGTTCCACTATTATGGCTCACGTTTTCATTATTGTTCACAACAGTACCGCTGGCATAGTTATCAACAATATCACCATTGTTGTTCGTAACAGTACCTCTATTTGTATTTAACGTATCACCGGCTGCAACATCTATCGTAGTATTTTGAGGATTAGTCGTTATGATCTGGGCACCGACGTTTGCGGGAATGCCTGCTGTAACGGCCCCTCCGATCAGGACAAAAGATATAGCGACTGAAAGTACCCTTTTCATTTTTTTCCTGTCATCTTCTCTTTGCATTATGTTATTCCTCCACGGATTTGAACTGATCTTTGATCTCGTTTACTTAAGGATGTGCTCTTCATCCTCTGATCATTATTATAGAAGTATCTGTAAAATATAATACATACCAAAAGTATACTTCCGATCAGTTTCCGCCGGAATATTCTTCCGAATAATCAAACCGCTCATTATCCGGATCGTATACAAATACTCTGCTAACCCTTTCACCGTCGATCATGTCATCAGTGCAAAGATCATCATAACCGTCATTGTTGAGATCCTTCATGCACATATTATCCTCTGCCGCATCAATGTCATGTATCTTATCCGGGAATTCAAGGTCAGGATATGGTGCATATTTTTCCTGATCCGGTGCAAGTATGATCACACCGTCGTCTTCATATGCGGCGGCAAGCAGCTTTTTCGTGCCTTCCGGGCTGTTCCAGTCAAGATAAGTGTATGCGCGGTATGTTCTCCAGTCACTTCCGTCAATATCATCCGGATCTTCATGATAGCCGCATCCGGTAAAAAGAATGGCCGCCGCCACTGTCAGAACAGCTATCGTTACCGCTCTCCTCATTTTCTTCATAAATCCTCCTGCTTTACTATTGATCGGTCCGTTAATTTACACGTACCCAGTCGGTAAAGTATTCATTTTTGTATACATCGCGCAGGTTAAAGCAGATGACTGTAGTTATATCATCAAGAGGAGCATATCCTATGTCAAGTCCGTCTTTTGATACTTTAATGGTTTCCTGTGACAGTACTACTTCAGGTTCATCCTTGTCATCGTACAATAAATTGGCAACAAAGGCGATCTCGTCTCCCTCTTCTAACTGCTGAAGGTTTCTGACACTGTCGCCGCCTTCAAGAGCCATATCATCATATACCCAGTATCCGCGGCATGTTAATGAACCGGTGGTCTTTTCTTCACCGTCCATGTCAAACGGATCTGATATAAGCTCTATACGCAGCCATATGGATTCTTCGTCAAGCTTGGGTTTTCCGTTTTTAGCCTTCCTTGACAGTACTGCCGGAACATAGCCGTAGTCATAGACCACATAATTTCCGTCCTCTAAGATCTTATATCCCATATCCTGCATATAGTACGGAGCAAAAATACCATCGATCACCAGCCATGTCTTATCAAAGTCTGCTGCGATACAGCACGCATCCGTATCCTCAGTCTCGTACGGCAAAAGCTCCGGATCTGCCTGACTGCTGTCATAGAATTTGCCCTCCGTGTTTGTATCGACACCAAGTTCCATATATCCGTATCCTGTATCGATCCATACTTCCATGCCGATATAGGTCATCTTGTCAAACAGTTCCTGTGACATATCAATAACCTTATAACCGCCAAGCTCTTTATACGGCAGCATAGGCTCGACCTCAGGCTCTGCCTCTTCCTGATATGCTCTCGACATTTCCGGCTTATACCATTCTTCTTCCGAATATCCGGTGCCGCTCTTTGTCGCATCGTCGGACTGCGCAACGACCGTACAGAATCCCGAGAAATAATCCCTGTAGCTCTGGTCGAACTTAAGAGTTTCCAGCAGCTGGTTCATTCTGGTGAACTGATCCAGATGATCATAGGGATAATACATCGCAAGACCGTTTGCGCCTTTCATGTTGGTCTTAAAATGTATGATCGCATCGTTAACCGAACTCTTTAAGGCATCACCGTCCTCAACGCCGGATTTCTCTATAAAATCGATTATGTCTATCTGCTCATAGCCTCCGTTTCCGAAGCTTCTTGCGTCACTCCTTGCCTTTGAAAGAGTAACGTATTCATCTGACTCAAGCGTCTTTTCCGACTGCTCCGTAAAGCCTACAAGCTTATTGTATACATCATCTATCTTACTGAGATCGATGAGCGAAAGGGTATACAGATCCCCTGCCTTCTCATTGGAATCGGCAAAGTCATCAACGATCTGTGTTCCAAAAGACTCAACCGAGGCCTTTGGATCGTCAAGCAGCATTCCTACCCAGTTTGTGTAAAACCATCCGTTACCGGGCTCCATCTCCTCAGAAGCGATCATGTAGTCGGCAAAAGGCTTTAACATACAGGCTGTCTCAACCGTTCCCATCAGACAGGCATCAAAACCTATGAAATCAAAATGACCGCCTGCAGTTTCAAATGCTTTTTTCAGCTGCTGTATACGCATCATGGATCCCGAATGTACCTCATCGGCACCAAATCCAAGCACAGTTCCGCCGCCGTGATCCCAGAGGATCAGGCCGTAACGGTCTGCAGGATATGAAGCCATTCCCCAGGCAATAAAATCTGCAAGGGTTCCGGGATTTGCCATGTTGGCAAGATCGAATTCCTGCTTTAATACGAGATCTTCTCCTACGATCTCATATCGCGAGCTTTTATCAGCGGGTATCTTAAAATCAGGATACCATTCTTTTGCTCCTCCGGTCTGTACTATGAACTTGACCGGCTGGTCGGATTTTCCGGCCTTTTTATATGCATCGCCGATCTCGTGCAGATCCATGGTTCCAAGGCCGTTCTGTGATTCGAGATTTGATCCGACCATATAGATCATGATTACCGTATCCAGATGCCCGTCATACACTTCAACAGGCTTTGACATATCAGATAGTGCGGCAGAATCATCTTTTTCAGAGTCTCCTCCCTTTTTCCCCGCCAGTCCTCTGGTCACATTCGTCTCTTCAGTATCCTTGGTGGATGCTCCTACAAGGCCCGCAAAGACAAATCCGACAATGACAACGCCAAGTACCCCTGCAATGATACCAATTTTCCGTTTGTTCATCTTCATTTTTCTTCTCCTTTTTCAGATCACTCTATTCTTACCCAGTCAGTGTAATAGGTATTTTTGTATACATCTTCAAGTACAAAATGAATGATGGTCGATGCTCCCTCAATTATGCTGTAGCCGACTGTAAGCCCGTCTTTGGGTACCGTGATGGTATTGCCCATCTGACAGGCGCCTTCTTCCTCTCCGTCATAATCGTAGGCATACGTTACAAATGAAAGCTCATCTCCTTCTTTGAACTGCTGAAGGTTTCTGACGCTGTCGCCTCCTTCAAACTCCATATCATCATATACCCAGTATCCGTAGACTCTTGCGGAGCCTGTTGTCTCCGAAGGATCATCCGATACGGGATCCGAAAGTATCTCAACACGTATCCAGACATACTCTTCCGTTACATCCTTGGTCTTTTTGTCTGTCCTTTCAAGTATGGCCGGAACGTATCCGTATTCATAGGCATATTCCTCACCGTCTGCATTCGTCTTCATACCGGCATCCTGCATATAGAACGGTACGAAATTATTGTTTATAGTGATCCATATATTGTCAAAATCCGCAACGATACGGCTCTCATCCGTATCATCCGTCCATCTGTCCAAAAGCTCTTTTTCCGGATTCTTAAGGCTGCTGTCAAACCATACGAATTCCGAACAGTGATCCTGGCCCATTTCCATATAGCCTGAACCGGTGTCAAGCCATACCTCCATTGCAAGGAAGGTCATTTTATCAAGATCTTCTTTGGTGATATCGACCACGGTCTTATCGCCAAGCTGTGTGTAGGGAAGCAGTGCCGGAAGCTTTGCAAGCGCTTCCTGTTCATAGGATCTTTCCATGTCAGGCCTGTACCAGTCTTCCTCGGAATATCCGGCGCCGCTCTTCGTATCGGCATCGGTCTGAGCCATGACCGTACAGAATCCCGAGAAATAATTTCTGTAGCTCTGATCGAATTTCAGTGATTCCAGTAACTGGTTCATCCTTCCGAACTGATCCAGATGATCATAGGGATAATACATCGCAAGACCGTTTGCGCCCTTCATATTGGTCTTAAAATGTATGATGGCATCTTCAACTGAACTCTTTAGGTCATCACCGCCCGAAACGCCGGACCTGTCCACATAATCGATTATGTCTATCTGCTCATAGCCTCCGTTTCCGAAGCTTCTCGCATCACTCCTTGCCTTGGAAAGAGTGCTGTATTCATCATCCTCAAGCGCTTTTTCGGACTGCCCCGCAAAGGCCACGAGCTTATCGTATACGGCATCGATCTTTGAAAGATCAATAAGAGAAAGCGTATAGATATCTCCCGCCTTCTCATTGGTATCGGCAAAGTCATCAACGATCTGTGTACCGAAGGTCTCAACCGATGCCTTGGGATCCTTTAACAGAATACTTACCCAGTTAGTATAAAACCATCCGTTGCCGGGCTCCATCTCCTCAGAAGCTATCATGTAATCGGCAAAGGGCTTTAACATATAGGCTGTCTCAACAGTTCCCATAAGGCAGGCATCAAAACCAATAAAATCAAAATGACCGCCTGCAGTCTCAAATGCTTTCTTAAGCTGCTGCAGACGCATCATGGATCCGGAATGTACCTCATCGGCACCAAATCCAAGTACCGATCCGCCGCCGTGATCCCAGAGGATCAGGCCATAACGGTCCGCGGGATAAGAGGCCATTCCCCATGCTATAAAGTCAGCAAGGGTTCCGGGATTTGCCATATTTGACAGTTCAAATTCCTGTTTTAATACAAGATCTTCTCCGTCTACTTCATATCGTGCGCTTTTATCTGCAGGTATCTTGAAATCGGGATACCATTCGTTTGCGCCGCCTGTCTGTATTACAAACTTGACCGGCTGATCGGATCTTCCGGAATTTTTATAGGCCTCACAGATCTCATGGATATCCATGGTCCCAAGTCCGTTCTGTGATTCAAGATTTGAACCCACCATATAGATAAGGACCACGGTATCCAGATGTCCGTCATATATCTCCACAGGCTCTGCGTAAACAGATGTCTGTGCTTTGCTTTCGTCATCGGAGGACTGTCCTTTTTTTCCGGACAGTCCTCTGTTCACATCAGAAGTATCAGCATCATCTTCGGAAGCATTCTTTGTGGAAGCATCTTTAGTGGATGCATCCTTTGCGGAAGTATGAGCTGCCACGGTGACAATGCTTCCCATTACCAGAATGAGCAATGTTGCTATAAGAAAGATCAGTTTTGACTTTTTGGTCTTCATAAATATTCTCCGCGTTTTACTGTGTGCGATCCTTATTCATCCTCCTCGATCAGGTCGCCTCTGCCCTCTTCCTCATAATCTGCAAAGATATAATCATCCTGCAAAAGCTCAGGGATATCCGAGAAGAAGATATCTACCTGCTGATCTCCGTCTGCATAGGAATTAAGTGAATAAGGGTCAAAATAGAAGGTAATACCCGCAGGTGTGAGTGTGAAGATATAAGGCGTGATCTCATCACCCTCAGGTACTCCGTCGAGATCGTAACAGGCAAGTGACTCATCAAGATCAAAGAAATCACCGTCCGGATAATCCTCGTTAAGCTTATCCTTAAGGACCTCATTTAGGCCGTCCTTATCATTTATGATCTCAGAAAGCAGTATCTCTTCTCCGGTCTGGGAATTAATGTTAATGCATTCAAAGTAATAATCGGGATGTGCTCCGCCGAGATATCCGTACTCTGTCCTTAAAATACTGGTCACATTATCATCCGCAAACTGAAGCGCACTCTCGGAATAGGCCATATAATGCCAGTCCTCTCCGTTATCAAAGGACTCCTTTGCAAATTCACGTGCCTCATCAAGACATGATTCCATCGTATATCTGTGGGAATCCTCTTCTGCCTCGTCAATGCTTTCAAGCACGACCGCAAGCTTGGGGAACAGTTCTTTTGAAGCATCGTCACAGAAGAAAGAATTCCTGTGGCTTTCAAATACCGTATATCCGTCTTCTTCATCATATTCGGATATGTTAAACTCCTCATTTACAAGCTCCGGCATAACCGGCTCTTCGGATCCGGTATCCTCGGTTTCCGGCTCTTTTGTTTCCGGCTGTTCTATATCAGTATCCTCAGCTTTATCATCCGTAATAACATCCGGATTGTCCTGCGTATACTGTTCAAGCAATGCCGGATCGACTGCTGCGATATTTCCCGCATCCGCACATCCGCAAAGGCATGATACCGAAAGCATCACTGCCGTTCCTATCGTTACTGCTCTTTTTCCAAATAATGACATATTCTGCCTCCTGTTCTTCTCATCCCTTTGCTGCATAAGGGAAGCTGTCGGTTAAGATATCAAATATCTCGTCATACTCTATGCGGATCTCCTGAGGTCCGTATGCATAATGTGCAAGTGTTTCCTGTGCAAAATGGAAGTCAAGCCCGTATTCATCCATTGTAAAGCAGTAAGGTGCCGACTGCTGGCTCTGAGGCTCCGCATCCATATCAAAGGCTGCAAGATTGTCTTCAAGATCGGTAAATTCCACGTCCGGATAATCCTCTTTAAGCTTTTCTATAATGATCTCATTAAGTGCATCCTGATCGGTAATGATATCCGAAAGCAGGATATACTCGCCCGTATTTACGTCTATATTGAAGGTCTCATAATAGTAGGTAGGATGAGGCTGGTCAAAGTAGAAGGACTGTGATTTTAAGATGCTTACTACATTTGCATCTCCATTTCTTAAATACTCCTGTGAGTTGCTGAAATAACTGATGTATTCTCCGTCGTCCTTATTATTTGCTGCAAATTCACGTGCCTCTTCATCGAAGCTGTCAAGATTCCTCTGAAGGAATGCCTGCTCTGATTCGGCAAGTTCACTTAATACCTTTGTAAGTTCCGGATAGTCCTCTGCCGACTCTTCGCTTACCACCCACGAATTACCGAAGCATTCAAAGACCATGTACTCATCATTATCATCGTATTCCGTCAGGTCAAATTCAACTGATTCAAGAATGGGGCCATCCTCGTTCTCACTGTAATCATAATCACCTTCCTCATAAGGTGAGAATACATCCATGGTGGGATCTTCCGATACATCATTCTGTACGTAGAACCAGGTATATTCATTTTCATCCGTGTCTTTTGCATAGATAGAAATGTCATCAAGATCATCGGCGTTCAGATCACAGGGCAGAACCTCGATCTCCTCAATGTTTTCTGCCGGGACCTCTATCGACTGTATAAGGGTCTGTGATTCATCATCCTCATAAAAATCCACGGATGAATAGCTTCCCTTCTCACCCATATAGACAATATCCATATCCCAGTCTGCATCGCCTGATGTTTTCAGTGTAATGTAATCACTGATCCATCCCCAGGTCCTCCAGTCAGCCCCTTCAATATTTTCGGGGTTGTCATTAAGATACTGCTTCATCGCATCCTGATCGATCTCTGCTATGTCTCCGGCATCACCGCAGCCTGCTAGTACCGATACGGAAAGTGCGGCTATAAGCCCAACCACCAGTCCATTTTTTGTTGCTTTTTTCATGTTGTCCTCCCTTTTTCTGCAACTGATTCATTCCCGTTTTTGAGAATGTTCTTTTTTCAGAAACTGTTTATCTTTTATTGTTATTCTTTATACCCGCCTGTTTCAGGTATGGTTTCATCTCTCTTAACCCGTCTGAATGAATTGTACCTTCACTTTTCTACGGATGGTACATCCTAAAAGTATAATCATGGGCCGGGGTAAAAAGATTCAGGCAAGATATCTTCTTATATCTCCTCTTTTTTCAAGCCCGAGCTTATCCTTTACGGCGGCGACCAGCTTTTTTGCATAGGGCATGGAAATATAGA
The DNA here is from genome assembly GCA_024699595.1 of Lachnospiraceae bacterium. The sequence goes on from JAILPG010000034.1 coordinate 30,696, forward strand.
GGATATCGCAGATCTCACGGTCCGAACGGAATTCCGCCATAAGACGTGCCACATCAAGTTCTCTTCCGGTAAGCGGTTCTGCAAGCCCTGAAAGCTTTGATTCGTCAAGCTTTCCTTCTTCTGTTCCGGAATACAGCTCCAGATAATGCTGTACCCTTGCAAGCAGCACTCTGCCTGCGACCGGTTTCTTCAGATAGTCGACCACATCCATGAGAAGCCCTTTACATTCCGCAACCTCATCCGTCATGCCGGTTAAGAAGACAACCGGGATCCGCTTATATTTTTCGTTATCCTTAAGTCGCCTTAATACCTCATACCCGTCCATTCCCTGCATCGCGATATCAAGCAGGATGAGCTGCGGAAGACCCTTTGTATCGGACTGTGGCGTGCCGGCTTTTTCAAGGAGCTCAAATGCCTCCTCGCCCGATGTGCAGGCAGATACATCATAGAGCATTTCAAGCTGCTCCCTCATGAGCCTTAACACTTCCATATCATCATCAATTACAAGTATCCTGTGTTTTTCCATTATCTTTCCTTTTCAAGTATCTCTCTGAGTCCCTGTCGTACTCTTTCATATTCGTCTATTATCACCGGGGCGGAAACTGCGGCAAATTCGTTATCCTTACGCATCTCAACCGTTTCCGCAAGCTCTGCAAGGAATACGGCTCCCACTCCTCTTGCTATCGATTTTAAGGAATGTACCTGTAAATAGTAGTTTTCAAACGGTTCGGTCTCTTTAAGTTTTTGAAGAGTCGTCTCCGAATACTCTTCAAAAAGCTTTGCCCTTGTAAGAAACTCCGTGCTGTTTCCGGCATTATACTCAAGCGCCGATCTGAGATCTATACCAAACGGAGCCAACAGTTCCTGATATCTTTCGGCATTGGCAAGGCTTATATGATCATCGCCCGTCACATTTAATGAGACCACCTTATCGGGAATGAACCGTCGGATAGTATGAATGAGCTTTTCAGAGCTTACAGGCTTTGCAAGGAAACTGTCGAAGCCTTTATCAAGAAGCGTCTGTTCTATGCCGTTCATTATATCCGCAGTAAGGGCTATAACAGGTGCGTGGAAATCCGGATACTCGGCCTTTATCCTCTCAAGCGTCTCTATGCCGTCCATCTTGGGCATCCTTAAGTCCATGAGTACAAGATCGTAATCTTTAATGTCTATCATTTCAAGAGCTTCAAATCCGCTTTCCACATCATCAGTCTGTATAAGCGCAGGCTCCAAGAATCCCGATATCACCTTTCTGTTATACGGATTGTCGTCAACGACTAAGATCCTTGCATCCGGCGCAACGAACTGTCCCATAAACCGTTCATCATCAGTATCGTTGTCAGTCTTCTCGCTCTCCTTCTCAGAGCCGGAAGACTCTCCCGAATAGATCTTCTGGGGTATTTCTGCCGTAAAGACGGTTCCTTCGTTGAGCACGCTCTGGCATTCGATGTTTCCACCCATTGCATCCACGAGTTCTTTTACAATGGCAAGTCCCAGACCGCTTCCGCTCGTCTCCCTGTATATATCCTGCACACCACGCTCAAAAGGCTTAAATATGTTCTCAAGATATATGGGAGCTATTCCCATTCCTGTATCCGATACGGTAAGCTTAAGTTTGGATCCTTCGATCCATCCGACTGTAAATCCTACTGTACCCGTCTTTGTATATTTGATCGCATTGCTTAGGAGATTATTTGTGATCTTCATGATGGCAGCCTCATCTCCGAACAGACAGTCCGGGATTCCGGGCTCCATCTCATATTCAAACTTAAGACCTGCCTTTTCTGCCTGCAGGCCCCAGGTCTTTTCCACCTCGTCAAACAGAAGATCGGGTTCATAGGGCTGTCTCATAAGTCTCAGCCTTCCGGCTTCAATCCTTGTCAGATCGAGCATGTCATCGATAAGCGATAACAGGATCCTTCCGGAAATATTACTGTCGCCGACCCATTCTCTGATCCTCGCGGAAGAAGTATTTGCAACGATCAGTTCATTCATTGCCATGATCGTGTTAAGCGGCGTCCTTATGTCATGGCTCATTTTTGCAAGAAAATCACTCTTCGCCCGGTTTGCTTCCTCGGCAGCAAGAATTGCTTTGTTAAGCTCCTCCTGCTTGACCCTGTATACCTGGATCTGCAGATACATGGTGATGGCAAGGCTTAAAGATACTATCGTCTCACATACGACCACATCTACCATGTATTTGGTCTCATAATAGGTCAGATCCGTTTCAAGCGGAAAATAATATGCATAAAGGCACAGGCCCGCATACCAGACCATCTCAAAGACAACCAGTATCGGCATGATGATGCCGTCAAGAAGGAAAGCCGTAAATACTATCCCGAAGATAAAGAATGCAGGGATACCGCTGTGATATCCTCCTCCCAGAAAGAACAGTACAGAAAAGAGGCCGATGAATACAACAAACACCGTTAAGATCATCGCCCCCCTGTAATTACCGGTCTTTTTTGTATAGAACATCACACCAACGGTAAAGCATACACCCAGGGTATTTCCCAAAAGTGCAATGATCCCGAGACCAAGCCCCAGATTGTAGATACCGGTAAGCACGCAGACGATGATACCGCATACTGCGAGGATATTGAAGGCTGCAACCTGGATGTCACTGCCCTCCGGCAGTATATATTCTTTTATTCGATTTATCCGTTTTGCGGACGATTCTTTCATCCGTATCATCCTCCGTACGACGTGACATCATAGTAAAGGCTTTGATCCCCTCACGATATCTCCCCCTCCGCTTATTTTTGCAGAGGGGGAGATATCCGTCCAATATATTTTACGCGGGAGTTGTCAGATAATCCATCAGTTCTTCGTAGCTTAATCTGTCCTCTTCAAACGAAACATGGATATCTCCGCTAAAGACTGCATCCATTTTCTTCTGATAATCTTCTTCGGATACAAATTCATCATCCCACATGTATTCCGTGTCAGCTCCGTCAACAGAATGATCCTTTCCGTCGAACCATCCCGGCTCTGCAAAAGCGCCGTTTCCAAGTACTTCCTGCTCAGGGAAGGTCATTATGACATCCTGACAGGGAACGTGCATTCCATGATAAAGATCGATCAGGCTTTTCTTCTCAACATATGAAAATGAATCTGACCATCCTATATCAAATGATTCCACTTTGTCTCCGTCAAGATACAGTAACGTGGATCCGTCCATCATGCCGCTTGCGGGCATCACATATACCTCGGGGATATCATCATCGTCAACGTAAAGCAGAGCAAATTCGGACTTTTCAAGATAAACGGCAAATTCTTCTATCTCTTCATCCTGATTATTGTCAAAATAATACTCCATTGTTTCCTCTACCGCATCCCACATAAGCTCTTTCCACTCATCGCCCGGATCGCTCATATCGTCAAGGGACATCCCTCCCCTTGTAACCTTTTCCTCTTCATCCGCGGTTTCATCTTCATCCTTTTTTTGTGCATCATCTGCCGTATCGGATACGTCCTGATCGTCAGAAGTCTGCGTATCGGAAACCTCTGTTTCCGTAACGGCAGGTTCTGTAACCTCTGCTACTGTTCCCGTACCTCCGCAGGCACAGAGGGATACTCCCATGGCTCCTGCAAGGATAACCGATGCAAGTCTTTTGCTTAATTTTTTTGCTGATAACATTTTTTTCGCCTCCTCATTTTTTATATATCATATTATGTTATGGTCAAAAAACCTATTCAGGATCTGTCATTTCAACTGATGACAGTTTCTTGTCAAAATCTTCCGCGTAGTCCTCATAAAGATCTGCAGGACATGAAAATCCGTAAAAATATATAAAACTGTTGCTGCAGAAAACGATGCCCTTTCCTTCAATGCTGTCTTCATTCGATCCGGCTTCAAAGTGTGCATCATAGGTGGGATAGGTAAACTGATCCGATATTTTATAATTTTGTGAAAAATCAGTTATTTTTGCACCTTCATAAACGCTTTCACTGATGAACCGTTTCATATAATCCTCATAATCTTCATCATCTTCTATATCCTGAGAAGCGGAAACATTGGTAAAGGTAACCGTTCCGTCCTCAGACAGTTCTCTGATAAAATATGTTTCATCCTCGTTTTTATCATTCTGTATAATCTCCGAGCCCTCGTATCCCGGCCCTTCAAGCGCAATCATGTTGAAATCTTCAGGGTCTATCGGTTCATTCTGCTTAAGGGTCACAGCAAGAATGGTGAAGAATATAACAAAGAATCCGCCCGCTAAGATCAGGATTATCGATTTGCTTCTGTTATTCAATCCTTTTGCCTCCTTATATGATGAAATCCGGGGCAAAACCCCTTATACAGTTATGGTCCTTGTTAAGGGCACTCCTGTGCCATCATCTGAATTCTACACAAGGAAATCTTTCTGTAATACATCCTAAAAGTATACTTTTTATTATGACGGTTTTTTTCCGGACTCAGCTCTTACCGTTGTCTTCTGATGCAAAAAGATACTATAATGAGTGAAATACACTTAAAAAAGTTCCGGGACAATAAAATGCCTTCAAAAAATGTTAAGAAAAAAGGAAATTTCGGAGAAGGAAAAGTAAGCTCACTGATCCTCTCTCAGGCGATCCCGCTTACGCTTGCCCAGCTCGTACAGGTAATATACAACATAGTGGACCGTGTGTATTTAGGCCATATGTCGGGCGAGAGTGAGGGTATCGCGCTTACCGGAGTGGGACTTACTTTTCCGGTAATAAGTCTGATAGCTGCCTTTATAAATCTCTTTGCCACAGGCGGAGCTCCGCTTTGTGCAATGGCAAGGGGATCAAAGAATGCCGACAGGGCAAGGGATATTGAGGCTACCACAATGTTTATGCAGTTTATGACCGGCATACTGTGTGCCGTCATCTTTTTCCTTGCAAAAAGACCCCTTCTGTATCTGCTCGGTGCAAGCGACATGACATATAAATATGCTTCGCTCTATCTTACCGTATATCTTACCGGTACGGTATTTGTTACCATGGGTACGGGCATGAATCATTTCATAAATCTCCAGGGCTATGCCGAAAAGGCAATGTTATATATGATGACGGGTGCAGTGCTTAATATCATTTTAGACCCCATCTTCATATTTGTATTCTCCCTCGGTGTCGCGGGCGCTGCCTGGGCTTCCGTAATATCCCAGTGTGTATCCTGCATCCTGGTCCTGTCATTTCTGTTTGGAAAAAAAGCAGTCATACAGCTTACTCTTTCAGATGTTTTACATCCCGTTCTCAGGCTGCTTAAGGAAATAATACCGCTCGGACTTGCCGGTTTCTTTATGTCTGCAACCAACTGTATAGTACAGGCCGTATGCAATGCCACTCTTTCGTTTTACGGAGGAGATCTCTATGTCGGGATAATGACGATCATCAATTCAATAAGAGAGATGATCAGCCTGCCGATAAACGGCATCACCGCAGGCTCCCAGCCGGTCATAAGCTACAATTACGGTGCCGGTTCTTATAAACGTGTTAAAAAAGGGATCTGCTTCATGGGTGCGACAGGTGTCGGTTATACAGCTTTCATGTGGCTTCTGATACTTATATTCCCGCATATGTTTCTTAAGATGTTCTCATCGGAGGAGGTTTTGGTCACTGCCGGTGTAAAGCCTCTTATGATCTACTTTGCAGGCTTTATCTTTATGTCGCTTCAGTTTGTAGGACAGTCAAGCTTCGTTGCACTCGGAAAGGCAAAGCATTCCATCTTTTTCTCGCTGCTTAGGAAGGTCATAATCGTTGTTCCCTTAACGCTCCTGCTTCCAAAGATTGGTGCGCTGTCCGTTATGGGAGTATTTCTCGCAGAGCCCATATCCAATCTGATCGGCGGCTGCGCAAGCTTCTTTACGATGTATTTCGGCACCTACAGAAAGCTTCCGGATGAGGATAAGTTATAGCGCAAATATTGAACGATATCATAGCAATATGTGAATTGCTTTTCTCATTTTCATTATTTAATATGTTCATAGGGTCAAAAGGTTCAGGCGGCCATATTCATATAAAGCCGTATGATACCGTGATCGGCAGTATATAAGGATCATTCAGTAATTCAGGAGGTTACAGTATGCAGATCTATGTTGATATCAATGCAAAGCAGGGTGGAAACGGCACCAAGGAAAGACCGTACAAGCGCATAAACGATGCGGCAAAGCTTGCCCGTCCCGGAGACGAGGTGCTGGTACTGCCCGGTATCTATCGTGAATATGTCGATCCGGTAAACGCAGGTACTGCGGAAAGCCGCATAACCTACAAGAGCACCGAGCCTCTGGGAGCGGTGATCACCGGTGCGGACGAGATCACAGGCTGGGAAAAATATGAAGGGACCGTATGGACAAGGACTGTGGACAACGAGCTTTTCGGAGCCTACAACCCCTATACCACCTATGTATTCGGTGACTGGTATTTTGCCGGAAAGAAAAGGCATACCGGAGCCGTATATTTAAACGGAAAGATGATGTACGAAGCGTTAAGTCTTGAGGAATGCATAAAAGGCGAAGTATATGAGTGCTCCTGGGAGCCCGAAGCTTCCGTTTATAAATGGTTCAGCACGCAGAAGGATAATAAGACCGTTTTATATGCAAACTTCAAGGATAAGGATCCCAATAAGGAATGCATCGAGTTCAACGTCCGCAGGGAATGCTTCATGCCGTCAAAGACAAGGATAGGCTATATCACCGTAAGCGGATTCCATGTTACCAAGGCAGCTACCACCTGGGCTCCTCCCGCAGCATATCAGGACTGCATGATAGGCCCCCACTGGTCCAAGGGCTGGATCATCGAGGACTGTGAGATAGACAACAGCAAATGCGCCGGTATCGGTCTCGGCAAATATCTCGATCCCGACAACGACCACTATTTTACATTCAAACATGTCAAGAGTCCCACACAGATGGAGCGTGATGCAGTCTGCAGAGGACAGTACCACGGATGGAACAAAAAGAATATCGGAAGCCACATTATCCGCCGGAATAACATTCACCACTGCGAACAGGGCGGTATCATAGGCAGAATGGGCGCCGTATTCTCACTTATAGAGGATAATCACATCCATCACATCAACAACATGATGGAGCTTGGCGGTGCCGAGGTTGCAGGTATCAAGCTGCATGCCGCGATCGATGTCGTAATGCGTAGAAACCGCATACATGACTGCGTAATGGGTATCTGGACAGACTGGGAAGCTCAGGGAACCAGGATCAGCAGCAACCTCTTATACAATAATCAGAGGCCTTCCTATGCAAAGCCGCTTAAGGGAGGAATGGGCAGTCAGGATATCTTTGTGGAGGTAGGCCATGGTCCTACTCTGATCGATAATAATATCCTGCTTTCCGATGCAAGTCTCAGAATGGCTACCGAAGGCGTTGCCATGGTACATAACCTGATCTGCGGATCCTTTACGTCTGTCGGTGCAGGCGTTGATGATGTTATCGAAGGGTCGCTGCGTCAGCGCTTTACGCCCTATCATATGCCGCACCGCACTGAGGTAATGGGCTTTATGACTATTCTTCACGGTGACGACCGTTTCTATAACAACATCTTTGTACAGAAGTATGACAAAGAGCCCGAGATGCCGGAAAACTACGAAAATCCCGATGAACTTTCAGGTGATAACAGAGAAGTCGGCACAGCCATAATGGATGATTATCCGACCTATGACGAATGGATATCACATTTTGATATGGATGAAGAATGCCCCGACATGGGAAAGCTTGCCAAATGGCACTTCTCTGCCCTCCCTGTATGGGTGGACGGAAACGTATATCTGGGCGGTGCCCGCGCTTACAAAAACGAGAAACATAATCTCATAAATGATAAGGATGCGGTCTATGCAGATATTTCGGAAGGTAAAGACGGTCTCATTCTAAGCACAAATGTATACGAGCTTATGAAGGACTTTAAGGCATCCCTTATATCAACAGATACTCTCGGAAAGGCTTTCGAGCCCGAACAGCGTTTTGAAGATCCCGACGGCTCGCCGATCACCTTTGACAGGGATTATTTCGATGATAGGAGAGACTTAACCATTATACCCGGTCCGTTTGCAAAAGCATCGGAAAAATATGAGTTATAAACCGGACATTTAAGGAGTTATTCCTGCGGGGGCTGATCCTCCGCAGGCTGCTCCTGCGGCTGTTCCTGTGGCTGTTCCTCCTGCGGCTGTTCCTGCGGCTGCTCCTGTGGCTGCTCTGCTGGCTGTTCCTGCGGCTGCTCTGCAGGCTGCTCTGCTGGCTGTTCCTGTGGCTGTTCTGCGGGCTGTTCCACAACAGTCTGCTCTTTGGGCTTTGTGACCCATCTGTAGAAGAATGCATGATTTCCTATCATCGTGTATTCGACTATGCCGTAATAATCAGCATAATATTTTGTCATAAAGAAGAGATAATCGCCGACACGTGCCCCGCCCAATACTTCCTGTGCCGCCTGGATACAGGTGGAATTGGGGCCTTTTGCTATTATCAGCTCTACCTTGCCCGATCTGTATGAGGCAAACTGCATATTCTGGGTGATAACAGACTTGATGTCATTAGGGAATGCCGAGCTCTTAACACGGTTCATGATAACGGATCCCACCGCAAGCTTACCTGTATAGGATTCTCCGCCTGCCTCTGCCTGTATCGTGGCTGCAAGCCACTCAAGCTCTGATGCATTTGCCGAATACGCGCCGGATGTATCCTCTCTTGTCATCGCAAGTCTTTCGGCTATCTGCCTTGCCAGCTCTGCCTGCGCAGCGGCCGTCTGTGCCTCAAGCGACTTCATCGTCTTGTCAAGATCCGCAAGCTGTTTATCATAGTTTTCGATCTTTTCTTTTTCATTCGACAGCGAAAGGTTCGTGGATGCAAGCATCCCCATTACCTCATTTGTCAGATCTTCCAGCTCATCATACTTTTCATCGAGGCTTCCCTGATATGCGTCAAGCTCGGCCTCCTTCTTTTCAACCTCAGCGATCTTAACCTTAAGTTCTTCTTCAAGCGCCTGGCATTCAGCTATCTTGTTCTGGTCATATACTATGATCGCATTTAAGTATTCCGTACGCGTTAACATCTGCTTAAAGGATACCGATTCAAGGATATGACTTAACATACCCTTTGTACCGCCTTTTTCATAGATGGTCTTCATGCGGTTTTTAAGCAGCGCATATCTCTCATCCTTCTGTCTCTGTATCTCGGAAAGCTCTCCGTTTAATCTGACTATCTCGGCAGACACATCATTCATGGCTTTTTCCGTCTCGTTTATCTCTCCCTCGAGATCCTCAAGCTGGTCAGAATAGCCGTCTATCGTATTCTGATATGTATTGCTCTGATTCTTCAGATTGCTTACCGTACTCTCACTCTGTTGACGCTGTCCCTGCAAAAGGCTTATAGCCTCTTTGGTCTGTGCAGTCTGCTTTTCAAGATTTGACAGTGTCTCCTGGGTCTTTGCCTCATTCTGTTTCATCGATTCGATCTGGTCTGTCACCTCATCGGCACGGCAAACAAAATAAGACGTCTGTGTGACAAGACACAACGCCATCATGACTGATAATATTTTTATGGAAATGTTAATACGATACCCCTTCATAATCCTATATCTGATGTCTTACAACCTTATACTCATCCCCGTCGCGGTAAAAAGAACATGAGGCAATGCTTTTTCCTGCGATACCCGCCTCAGTAAGAAGCCTGGAGTAATCATCCTCATCCATATCGGCCTCGCAGAAATAAGCATCATATTCCTCATCATATGCATAATACGCACAGCTCTCACACTGACTCATATATGCTCCCCGTTCTCATCCTGTGTAACGATCTAAGGAAACGTTTATAAAATCAACATTTTCCTTAGAATAACCGTACCGGATCCGGCATGCCTTCTATCCGGATATCACACTACGGCGTATATATCTCATAACCGTATACTACCTCATCATCCTCATTCAGGTACAGATACATGCCTGCGCTCTCGAAATCCCCCATGTATTCATCGATATCATATGCAAAATACAGCTTGTGGAAGGAATCTTCTGGGTACTGCACATAGAACGGAGTGTAGCTTCCCTCCGCAAGTTTATAGGTCTTTTCTGATTCCTCGGGAACCACGGCCTCATAATCATCATCAAAATCTGCATCCTGAAGACCATACTTTTCTATAAGCTCATCATCATCAATACCGACCATGATATACTCTTTTGTCTCCACACTGTCATCTTCGGGAATGCTCATAGCAGCAGATATGCATCTGACAGCCCCCTTGCCTTCACCGGCTGATGAAAGATCATCACTTAAACCGGTAAATGCAAGCGACGATACATAGAATCTTGCAAATCCCGAATCCGGAACGCCCTCCTGATCATAATCTGTTTCAACGATATAGGCATAAACATAGGATTCATCACTTTCATATGCACGTTCACAAAGGAAGCGCCCTATACACCACTTTTTATTTTTGCCCTTTCCGTAGGACCAGAACATATAGTCGCTGCTCTTTCCGTTAACCGTCGTAAGGTCATGCTCCATGCCGTATGAATCCCTCGGCCCCTGAGGATAGATATCATCTGCAGGCAGCTTTCCGTAGATATGCTCAATGCATTCCGGCACAAATTCTTCGGCTTTTGTGTAGCAGTCATAGTATCCGTCGATCTTAAAACAGGTATTTATGACCTTAAAGCATTCATCCTCATCACTGTCCTCATAATAATAGGTTCCGTCCTCATTAAGTTCGCTTACCGTATTCTCAAGTCCCGGAAGCTTTACCCTGTTTACAAGGAAGGTCTGGTTTTTGTCAGTGATATTAGACCCGTTAAAGACGAGATCATCCTCAAGATTTATCAGTACCGCAAAGGGAAGAAATTCAGGTATATCCTCAACATAATCAAAGTTCACACCCACATATTTTCCAAAATTAAGCGGAGCGATCCAGCTCATCTCCTCTTGGCCTATGACTGAGGTAACTGTACCCGCATCTAAAAATGCAAGCGGATCTTCTTTTCCCAAAAGGCCTTCAAGACCGTAAGGTTCCGAATAGATATATCTGATATCTTCTTCTATCTCTTCTGTTCCCGGTTCATTCTCATACTCAATATCTTCGATAGAGAGCATGTATATGTTCGGGCCTCCGCTTCTTACATAGTCATTGAAATGGCCGCTGAAATTGCATATATAGATCGTGCCGTTTTCATATCCAGGTCCGGTATCTCCCATATCAGTGTCATGGAAGGATCCCGAAAATGATCCGTCCTCTGCCACATTAAGCTCGGTTCCCCATCCGCCGACACCACTTGTAAAGTAATAGGACCATTCCGCCATTAACGGAAATACCTCTTCAGGCTCGACCTTGTACATATCCTCATTAAGCTCTGTATCGTCATCTTCGGAAACATCTTCCTTATCATCATCCTTCTCATCCTCTTTTTCCGTTTCGGAAAACGCAGATGTTTTTGCAGTCTTTCCGGTCGATTCGGACTGCTCAAGAAGAGACCTGTCGATCTCGTAATTGTCCGTCTCAGCGCAGCCTGCAAGCATTGCTATGACAAGCGCCTGAATAAGAATAAATGCCGCGATCCTTACCTTTTTCATATTGACGACCCTCTTTCCGGATTTTATGATGTTCTCTTTTATCTGTTATGATGTCACGCACATGGCTTTTAAGCAGAAAACTCCCGCCAAGCTCCAACATAGTATCTTACCACAAACCCGCCGCAAAATCTACACATCTGACGTTTTCGGGACACATTGATAATCAGCCCGAAATGCTGTATTATTTTGGTATCGGCATATGGAACACGAAATATCCGGTCTCGTGTACCGCATATTTTTCGAATTGGGAGGTTTGGCATGAAGAAATATTATATCACTCTGTTTATACTGACTCTCGGTCTTGTCCTGTCCGGCTATAAAAAACCTGACAGAACCGACAATTCCTCCAGCTGGAGCAAGGGATATGAAAGTGATGATGACGTTCATGAGGACGGCGATCTGACCAAAAGGGAGTTAAGGGTCATCGACAATGAGCTTAACAGTCAGGATTATTACGGATTCCTGCTCTCTGATTATGACGAGCCCAAATACATCGACTGGAATGAAGTATTCTATAACGGTGCGGGACTCAGGGGAGAAAAGCGTACCAGATCTATCGAACAGGCTTATCTTGACAAGACAGGCAATCAGGAGATAATCGCGGATCTTACGATCCTTTATGCTGACGATATTGAGGATTATGTTAAAAAGACCACCGGTCTTTCATATTCAAAGATGAGAAATCCTCTCGACTGGCTGTATCTTAGAAAAGACGACGTTTACGTATTTGAGCATGGTGACACCAATTATGTCGAAGTCGAGGTATTATCCGGATATGTAGAGGACGGCGTATACTGCATCAGATACGTTCACAATAACTGGTGGGGTGAAAATGCAGACTGCGAATATGAGGTCTGCTTCACAATGAATGACGACTACTACTGCTTTATATCAAATTTGCCCGATCTTAGGACGAAGGCTCAGAGCGAATACGTCTTCCCTGACAGTGCGACCCGCAATCTGACTGACAGCGATCTTGCAGGTCTTAGTGCTGAAACCTTAAGGATCGGAAGAAATGAGATATATGCCCGTCACGGCAGGAAATTTAAGGATTCCGCCCTTCAGGCATACTTTAACGGAAAGAGCTGGTACAAGCCGACTGACGATTCCGACAGCAAGATCGAACAGTCACTTAACCAGTATGAGAAGAATAACATCAAGCTTATCCAGACTTACGAGAAAAAAGCACCTGCCACAGGCGGCAATACAACAACCACAACAACGACCACACAGTCCTCATCCTCCGGCTACACGGATAAGGAGCTTTGCAGAATGGCTCAGGATTATTATGAAAAGCACTACGGCTTCCGTCCTCCCATAGCTGAGGTCACAAGCACAAGCGGTGATGAGATCACCATCCATCTGTATGAAGATATGGGCGACCACACGGCCACCTCAGCCTGGTATGTGGTAAACCGTAAGACCGGAAAGGGAATCGACGACATATTTGGCAACAAGATAGACCTTACAAAATAAGTATTGCGTCAGTTCTGATACTAAGGGATACTAATAACCCGCTGCTTTTGCAGCGGGTTATTCTTTTCTTTAGGTGAAGGCGTATCGAACCCGTCTTTCCTTAGAACTCATCCATGTACTTTTCTGTCTTGTCCATCACATCGCGCAGGATCTCAAGATTCTTTTCTACGCTTTCACATTCAAGCGAATGGTTGCAGTCCGGATAGGAATAAAGCTTTATCCCCTTCTCTCCTGCCATCGTTTTTATCCTGTTCACATCAGACCACGGGTCCGCATCTCCGATAAAAGCGATCACGTCCTTTGTGTCATAGGAAAAAGTTGCTTCAACAGGCGTATACCAGATCTGCAGCGCATCTATGCCATGTTTTGAAACATAATCTGCCATGGCAACGGTCCCTATACTCTTTCCGATAAACAGAAGCCTGTCATACTGCGGAAGCGCCGCTTCCGAAAGCCTTATCTCCGACTGTTCAAAGGCGATCTCTGCGGCTTTTTTCATCATCTCTTTATTACCGCGTATCTTTTTTGGCATATCATGGTATTCGATGCTTATAACCTTATATCCTTTTGCGATCGCAAGCTTTGCCGAATAATACAGAAGCGGCTTGTCCCTGTGATAGCCGATACCCGGAAATATTATGGCTGCTTTTTTTATTTCATTCATGTTCTTCCTCGTTTTTTTCAAAAGCCGTTGACATTCTCGAACATTTGTTCTATGATAGCCGTAGGAGCAGTTTTTCAGTCTTCCAAACCAAGCAGGGATTGCCATGGATTATAACAATGAACCGATCGACGTCATCTGCCAGCATACCAAGGATGGCGATCTCATCCCCATAAAGATGAGATTTCAGGATGACGAAGGCGAATATCAGACCTATAAGATAAAAGCATATAAAGACCTGTATCATAAAGGCAACTTTACCATGCCAAACGGTATCACGGCCTCTGCCACGATCCTGCCTTATGAATGCAAGATCGATGTCTTCGGAAAGGAGCAGCGGATCATTATCTATTACAACTGCAGCGACAATATATGGAGGCTGACACCCACTTAACTACCCGGGGATCGTTTATCAAACACTTCCTCAGACTCTCCCTGCATAGCGTCTTATGATATCTGTAACCGGCCTTAAGTACGTACCGCCAAAGAGGTTTAAATGATTCAGGAAATGATAGAGATTGTACAGATCCTTCCTGTCCTCATATCCGTACTGTTTAGGCATTCTCTCATAGTATGCCCTGTAGAAGTCCGCAGGCATCCTTGAGAACATTTCCGTCATCGCAATATCCGCTTCGGCATTTCCCACATAGGCTGCGGGGTCTATTAAGATCACTCTTCCGTTTTTATCCGTCAGATGATTGCCGCCCCACATATCACCGTGAAGCAAAGACGGTTTCTCAGGCTCTGTCAGATAATCACCCAACCTGTCCGTAAGACTTACTGCCGCCTTAAGGACAGAACCCGCAAGAACTCTCTCTGCCATCTTAAGCTGCGGTATAAGCCTGCATTCCCTGAAAAAATCGATCCAGGTCTCCTTCGGAGTATTGATCTGCTTTGTCGCTCCTATGAAGTTATCATGAAGGAAACCGTATCTTCCTCCTGACACAAAGCCTTCCGTATCCGCAAGATGCATTCCGGCATATTCATATCCCATCACGGAAAATGTATCCGGTTTACTGTTGCCTCTTTCTATAAGCTCCATCATGAGAAACGAAATGCTTTCCGATCTGTCGGTACCTTTGCAGAAAAGCTTAGGCGTTCCTATCGTATGCGTATCCGAAATGGCTTTGAGCCCTTCCTCCTCCGCATCAAAGAACGAACTGTTCTTTATCGAATTATACTTTAAAAACACCTTTTTACCGTCAGAAAGACTAAGCACCCTGGCAGAATTTATATCTCCGCCAAAGGTGCGAATATCAGATTCAGTCTTTATATTATCGCCGAAGCATCCTCTGACGGCTGCATCAAGGGACTGATAGGATGCGATCTCCATCAGAAATTGCTCCCGTTCCATCCCCAGTCAGGAGTCGCCGAATATTTGATATACATATGATCCGGCGCTATCCCGAGAACATCACCGAAGATCTTGGTGATCTCCGCAGTCATCCTTGAAAAAGCATCCCTGTTCGGACCGCCGAAGATCCTGACCTCGATGTAGGCCATAGGTTCGCTGTTATCACCCCTGAAATACAGATGATAATCATCCTCAAAACCGGTCATCAGCCAGCTCTCGCTCTTTCCGGGAATCAGAGATATCGCCTGACCCAGTCTGCTCTTAAGTTCCTTTTCCTGTTCCTCAGTGATCTTTACACTGATCTTTGAATCAATAAACGGCATACTGTAACCTCCCAAAATATATTACTGTTTTTTCTCAGATTTCTGCGTTTCCTCGGTTTTCTGTGTATCCTCTGTTTCCTGTGTTTCCCCGGATTCCTGTGTTTTCTCTGTTTCTGCCAACCTGCTCTGTCCGGTCAGATAGTTGATCTCCACACCGGGCTGGACGTTATATACAAACACATGAAAGCAGACGGAATCGCCCTTGTCTTCAACGGAATATGCTTCCATTTCCACACCGCGGGCAACAAGCTCCCTTCCCTTAAAATACGGAGTCACTCTGTAAAGGATATGATAATCCGTATCATCCAGGCAGTGCAGGATCTGTTCTTCAAACGAAAGCATAGCCCCTGTATTCATATATGTCGTTCCGGTGATAAGGTTCTTATAATTGGCATCCTGCCCTGTCATCGCATATGCGACAAGATGACATCTGTTATAAAGGTATGGCGGAGTGGCATCCACTATCCCCGCATATTTTTCCTGATCCCAGCCGGAGGGTTTGATGCGGCCAAGACTCCCGCGCTCTTCCTCAGGCATCAGGGATTTATGCAGCCTTACAAAAGCGGGTCCGCACCTGCCCTTGCTGTCTATCTCAGAGTATCGCTCTCCGTATACGTTCTTAAGATCCCATCCGTTGAACTGCGGTTTGTCTTTATTAAGGACAACATATGGTTCTCCAAAATAGTCCGGTATCTTCTCGGGATGAGCCGTCACAAGGCTTTCTGAGCCGTGGTCATAGGTTGTTGCCTGTTTTATTCCAAGATAACTTAGCAGAAAATAAACTGTAAGTCCTGTCAGACATACAAGAAGAGCTACCGCGGTTATGATATCCTTCAGCTTTTGTTTCTTTCTGCGCTTATCCCTTTTAAGCTTCCATATCTCATTCATTTCAGTTTAATATCTCATCTGAATCAAGTATTATCGTAAAGGGGCCTTCGTTAATGAGGCTCACCTGCATATCCGCACCAAATTCACCTGTTTCAACGCTTTTCACTTCTTCCCTGCATTTTGAGACAACATATTCATACAGCCTGTTTGCCTCATCAGGTGCACCCGCCTTTACAAACGATGGTCTGTTTCCCTTCCTGCAGTCGGCATAGAGCGTGAACTGGGATACGATCAAAAGAGAACCGTTCACATCAGACAGGGACAGGTTGGTCTTTCCGTTCTCATCGGGAAATATCCGCAGTCCCAAAAGCTTCTTCACCATTCTGTCCGCGATCCCTTCATCATCCGTCTGACTCACTCCCACAAGGACCAGATATCCCCTGTCAATGCTTCCAATAACTTTTCCATCTGTCTTAACATCCGCTTTAGAGACCACCTGTATGACAAAACGCATATATTTCTCCTCTTTATCACCGCTCTGTTTGAAGTAAACGTATCTACAGCACGGAGATATCCTCTCCCGCCTTTTTATTTAACAGATATCCGACAACGGCGCCTACCAGCCCTCCCACAATGTGGGCCATGTTGGAAATGTCATCCTTTGCGGTGATCCCGTCATATACCTGCTGTCCTATATAGATGACTGCAACAAGGATAAAGGTCAAAGGGATCTCCCCGTCCTTAAAGCCCGTAAATGAAGCAAGTATTATAAAGGCAAATACCACGCCGCTTGCCCCGCAAAGGCCTGTATCCCAGAACAGTATATAGTTAACAAGCCCGGTTACAAATGCAGTCAGCGCGATCAGCTCAATAAGCATCTTCGAACCGTATTTTTCCTCGAGCATGGGCCCAAGCAGCAAAAGGTAAGAAGCATTTCCTATCAGGTGTGCAAATCCCGCATGACCAAATACATGTGTGAAGAGCCGTATATACGTAAGCGGATCCGAAAGCGGTGAGTGCCAGGTCATAAACAGTAATTTTGTACTGACACCACCCGTAATAACACCCAACAGTGATACCGCAAAACATATTATCACAAAGCCGAGCACAACGGGTGAATTAAATGAAATTTTAAACTTTTTTTTCATGATCTTTTCTCTGTTTCTGTTTTTATTGTCTGTTTGTATATGCGAACCCGAGGAAAAGCTTTGATCCGTGCTTCCCTAAATGTTTCCATGGAAACTTATCATATCTCATACAGGAATTGTATTATAACAAACAAAATTGCCTTGTTAAACCGCAAATATCCGCAAACGAATATTTATTATGTTTAATCGGTGTGATCACGGCTTGCTTGACACCCCGTATGTCACAGCCTATATTTTTTATAGCAGGATTCAAAATCTTTGGAGGATCATAAATGGGCAGAAAATCAACAAAAGCCAACAAAAACATCTACCAGACAAGCCGCGAGTCATTAGGTCTCACCAGGGAAGCCGCCGCAGAAATACTCGGATTCATATCGGAGGATCGTATCGAAAAGATCGAAAGCGAAAAGACTCTTCCCCATCCCGAGGAGATCCTTGCCATGGCTGACGGCTATAAGAATCCTTCATTATGCAATTATTTCTGTTCACAGGTGTGTCCCATAGGTCAGAAATACGTTCCCAAAGTAAAGGTCAAGGATCTGTCCCAGATCACCGTGGAAATGATGGTCTCCCTTAACAATCTCAACAAGAACCGTGACAGATTAATGGAGATCACTGTCGATGGAGAGATCACCGAAGATGAAATGACCGATTTCTGCAATATTCAGAACGAGCTCGACAAGATATCCCAGACGGTCGATTCTCTCAGGTTGTGGGTTGAAGGTGCCATCGCTTCGGGCCGCATAGACAAGGATCTGATGGAGCGTTTATAAAGTAAGAATTTTCCTAACTGATGACCGCTGAGAACAGATCATCGCAGGTATCGCAAAGGATCTCTGCCCCGCTTTCAATGAGTGCCTGTCTGGTCCTGAAGCCCCAGGTAACACATATGCAGTCAAGCTCTGCATTTTTTGCTGTCTCTATATCAACATTGGAATCCCCGACATAAACGGAATCCGCGCTGCAGACAGAAAGCTTTTCAAGCGCGATATCCACCATCTCTCTGTCAGGCTTAAGCTTTACGCCGTCTGTTGCACCCATGTAAAAATCAAAACATCCCTGAAACATCGACTCACAGAGAGCACCCACTGCGGCATCAGCCTTATTTGAGATCACGGCGGTCCGGATACCTGAATCCTTCAGCTTATTCAAAAGCTCCCTGATCCCTTCGTAGGGTCTTGTTTTCTCCTGACAGTGAGCCCTGTAATATACTGAAAAGCTCCTGTATATCTCTTCTATAAGAACCGGATCCGTATCTTTTGGCAGTGCTCTTACTATTAGCCTGTGTATGCCGTTTCCGACAAAGGATTTGACCTCACTAACTGTATGTTCGGGGAAAGAATACTCTCTCATCACATGATTTAAGCTGTCTGTAAGGTCCTCTATGGTATCAAGGATAGTCCCGTCCATATCAAATATAACCGCTTTTTTCATATATATGATCCTTTTGGTTTTTTACGCAAAATACGATTGTTAAAGCTTCCGTACATAAGTTATAATTAAGCATACAACAAACATTATAAAAGGAGGAACAGTTATGAGCAATCCCTATGAAGGAACACAGACAGAGAAAAATCTTCTTGCAGCCTTTGCCGGTGAATCACAGGCAAGAAACAAATATACCTATTTTGCTTCGGTAGCCAAAAAAGAAGGTTACGAGCAGATATCCTCGTTATTCTTAAAGACCGCCGATAACGAGAAGGAGCATGCAAAGCTCTGGTTCAAGGAGCTTAAGGGCATCGGAAGCACACCCGAGAATCTTAAGGCTGCAGCTGACGGCGAGAACTACGAGTGGACGGACATGTATGAAGAGTTTGCAAAGACCGCCGATGAAGAGGGTTTCCATGAGCTTGCCGAAAAGTTCCGTGGAGTAGCCGCCATCGAAAAGCATCATGAGGAAAGATACCGTGCCCTCCTTAACAACATCGAGATGAAGCAGGTATTCGAAAAGAGCGAAGTCAAGGTATGGGAATGCCGCAACTGCGGTCATATCGTTGTGGGCACCAACGCTCCGGACGTATGTCCTGTATGCAATCACCCCCAGAGCTTCTTCGAGGTTGAGGCAAAGAATTATTAATTATCATACCTGCGTATCATCATAAGATAACCCAACAGATCTGATCGGGTTAACCGAAAAAGAGCAGTCAGCAAAGGCTGCTCTTTTATATATATGGGTCAGGATGGATTCTTAAATACCGCTATCGAATACGGCGGCATTGTAAGTTCATTCCCCTGTATAAACGGCTCGTCTTCTCCTGTGATAAGCTGATCCGTCATCTCGCAATACCCGTTATCCGGAAGCATTAAGGTTCTTTGCTCTTCGCAGCCGTTTATCACTATCATGACAGATCTGCCCTCTTTTTGGCTGCCGGCTCCGGAAACATTACCGTTATCGGAAGCACTGTCCTCTGCCTTATCATCATATGTCCGGATGAATGCGCAGGTATCATCTCCGGTAAGCTCAGAAACCACGTATGTCTTACCTCTTGCGATGACCGGATGGCTGTTTCTTAATACGACAGCTTTTCTGTAATAATTCAGGATCGATGCAGGATCATCCGTCTGTGAACTTACGGATCCGAATTTCATATCCGGCATTTCCATCCCCTCAGGTCCCCTGCACATATATTCATCATCACCCCACTGCATCGGTGCCCGTTTGTTTTCATCCTTTCCCGAGCCCTTCATGCCGGTCTCCTCACCGTAATATATAAATGCATTACCCGTCATGAGCAGATTGAGGGCGCCTGCAAATTTCGTCTTCGTGCCGTCATCATAGGCATAATAACCCGCACTCCTTCCCATATCGTGATTAGTGTAGAACGGTGCGTTGATATATCCCGGATAATAGCTTTCATACAAAGCTTCTTCTTTTTCCATTGACTGTGCATATACAGACATGGATCTGTTACCCTTTACGACCGATGCGATTATCCCGTCAGGGCCGGAAAAAGCAAAATCAAAAAGCGAATCTATCCCCGATGCGTAATACTTTGAATAAGTATCCTGAGCCGTGTAACACTCACCCACGAGATATACATCCTTATTCTGAGACTGTACCATATCCTTAAACCACTTTAGGAACTCGACATTCTTTGCGGTGTCATCGCTGAAATAATAGGAAACCGCATCCAGCCTGAAACCGTCGACTCCCATATCAAGCCAGTATCCGGTGATCTTTTCGATTTCTTTTCTTACCTCTTTGGAATCCAGATCAAGGTCCGGCATTCCTTCATAAAAACGTGCTTCATAATACCTATCACCGGTATCTGTGGAAATGCAGGCATATCCGTCTTTTTTCACATCCGAAAAATTGTAATATTCCGGATGATCATAAAACCACGGATGCTGTATTGATGTATGATTGAGTGCAAGATCAAGGATGACCTTCACGCCTCTCTTATGGCACTCTTTCAAAAGCTTTTTGAAATCATCTGTGGTCCCGTAATCCGGATCCACGGACATATAATCCATCGTGTCATATTTGTGATAAGAAGGCGAAGCAAATATCGGCATGAGCCACAGTTCATTTACTTCAAGATCATTCCCCTTACCGTCTTTTCCGTCATTTATATAGTCGAGCTTTTGAATAAGACCCTTAATATCCCCGATCCCGTCACCGTTGCTGTCAGCAAATGAATACACAAATACCTCATAGCAGGTCCCGTATTTATCATCCGGATATAAAGAACGGTTCCTTGAGCATCCTGACAGCAGACCTGTCAAAAGTATTAACGTTAATACCGTAAAAGCTTTAAGATATCTGTTTCTCATAAATAAACCTCACGCCGGACTACCACAAAGGAGGAAGCACATTCCGTGCTCCCTCCGGGTATAGTTTCTGTTATATCAGATGTCTGAATATGTTATCTCTGGCCTCCGATCCTTGCCTTTGATACATTGGCTATAGAGTCTCTGTCTCCGTAACGTGCGAAGCTGTTAATAAGAACGACCTCATAAGTACCGTCATTAAACTTTGAGTAGAAAACGGTTGTTTTTGCAGAGATATCATAATCCGAATTCCACAGGTTCACGCCGACTGAGCCTAAATAATTTCCTTCTCCCCAGGCAAACGTATCATCCTGGCCGCCCTCTGCATCTCCGTAGATTTGAGCGAAATCCTGTTCGAGGTATGATGTGGCGATCTGTTTTATGAAATCCTCATCACTGCCTTCATAATTATAGTATTCATCACTTATGTTCCTGGCAGTAACATATCCAATATCGCCGTCATACATCCACAAAAAGTCGTTTTCTGCAGAGGCCACGTAGGTGGAAGGATATGACATCCAGACACCTTTTGATGAAGAGCGTATCTTTGTGTTGCCGTCACCAAGGTCCTCATATATGACATCGTCGTCTGCACCTGCGCGGTTTACCTCGTCAGTAGAAGCTACCTGAGTGCTCTTTACCGGCCTGTAAGGGGAGAGAATATCTCCTTCATCATCCTTGAGCCTCATAAGGCTGTCGATAAACAGGATGTCCGCATCTTCCTGGCCCACCGGCGTCATCTCGATCTGATTACCCGCTATCTCATAGGTGCCTGCGGAAGTGAGATCATCCGTCTCAAGATCATAGATCTCGAAGCTGCCCGTATCATAAAGGGCAAGATAAACGACGTCATATGCATCATACTTCCAGTAACCGGCTACATCATCCTTTGTAAAAGACATTTCCGGAGTGACATCTCTTCTTACTATATTGCTGTTTGATTTCTTTTCTCCGCCTGCGGATGCGACTTCATATTCCTCTGTTATCTCTGCCGCTTCTCCGCCTCCGGTGGTCCGCTTTACGCTTGAACGAAGCTTGGATCTCATATCTGAATCATCGGAATCCGCATCATCAGTTTCAACATCCTCTTCTTCCGTCTGGGAAATAGCTGCATCAGCTTTATCATCTGCCGTATCCACAACAGCCGTACTTGCTGTTCCGCATGCACAAAGCCCGATCGAAAGCGCTAAAACAAGCGGTAATATTATATGTCTCTTCATGGTGATCTCCCTGTCCTTCTGTTCAATCCGCATATTGCTGTGAACAAATCTTTTAAGCGTCTGTTTCTTAACGGTAACCGCCAACTCTTGTTTCCATCATGTTCGATCTTGCATAGCTGTCACCATATCCGTAGAAGGAATTGATGAGCATGATCTCTGATGTTCCGTCATTGAACGGTGAGACAAACAGCTTTGTGGCACAGTATTCATCACAATATGAATTCCACAGATTTGCGCTGAAAACTCCCATTGTATTAGCGGTATCACCATATGAGAACTTGGTATCTGCACAGTTCTCATAATATCCGAAGAAGTTTGCAAAATCTTCTACCAGGTACTGAGCTCCGATATCCTTGACAAACTGCTCATCCGATCCGGGATATGAATAGTATTCATCGGTTACATTTCTTCCGGTAACAAATACCGTATTATCATCGGTTGCATATACATAGTCTGCACCTTCACCTGCGCTGAACCAGGAAGGGAATCTTATGAATACGCCCTTTGAGCGGGATTTAAACTTATAGGTTCCGTCTCCCTGATCCTCATAGAATCCGTCATATGAACCGTATTTTCTTGTAACATTCGAAGAATCCGAAACATCAGCTGCGGTCTGCTTTACGGGAACATAAGGTGAAAGTGTATCCCCGTCGCTGTCCATGATCCTCATGCTGCCGAGTACTTCCAGTTTTTCTGCTTCCTTGGCACCCTTCTCGGTCATTGCAAGCTCGCTTCCCTTAAGCTCAAAGGTTCCTTCTGAAAGAAGATCATCCGTCTTAAGATCATAGGTTTCATATGTGCCCTTATCATAGAGTACAAGGTACATCTCATCATAGGCATCATATTTCCAGTATCCGGCTATATCAGCTGCGGTGACATCCTTTTTGGTGATCTCCATGCCTCTTGAAATCTCAGCATCAGGAGTCTTTTCCTTGTTGGGATCTGCAGAAGCGATATCATCCTCATCGTCAAGTAACTCGACTTCATCGGATTCTTCATTGGTATTCTCATCGTTTCCGAGAGAAAGTTTTCCCCTGATATCTTCAGTATCAGCTGTATCAGATAATTCTGAAAGGTCGACGAGCTCGATGCTCTTAAGCTCTTCCTCATAGAACTCCTCGTTATCCTCGTAGAAATCAGCGCCACAGCTGTAACCATAGTAATAGTTGAAGAGATCTGTAAGAACAACTACACCTGTACCCCACTGGGTATCTTCATTTGAACCCCATTCCCAGTTAACCTTGTATACTGAGTATGTAAGTGCCTGGGTCAGATCATCATCCTGACTGATAACCGTTACTGTGCTTTCCGGCTTAACTTCATCCTGAACAAATGCTGTTGCGTAATCTTCAAGGCTCTCATCTCCGAGAGGCTTTGCGGGTGCACACATATTTATGATGATCGTGTCCCCGTCTTCGGTCATATCCTCATAGCGATATGTTCCGTCTTCATTGTTTTCGGTTGTGAGATTTGTAAGTCCGGTATAACCCTTAGCCATGATGGCAAGTGTGTTCTGTCCTGCGACTTCCTGCTCTTCTTCTGTAGCTGCCTTGTCTTCCTCGGTAACCGTTTCCTGAGGTACCTGCTCTGCAAGTGATGCTATATCCGCTGTCCCTGCACAGCCTGTAAGCAGTGCCGATATCATAGAGACAGTCAGAACTGTTGATAATAATTGTTTCCTGATACCCATTTTGATTTCCTCCTGTTGTATTTGTGTGAAACTGATTTCAGGTTATCATTCCTTCCGGACCATTTATGACCCGTGAAGTCTTTCACGTGTTCCACGTTCTATGAACATAATACTATCTGATGTCATAAAAAAAAGGTACCAAAAGTATACTTTTAAAAAAAAGGCACCGGAGTGTTCTCCGATGCCGCATATTTACTGTATCTGTACGCCTTCATCATTCGGATTCGGATCCTACGGATCCGATGTCATATGGCGTGGACTGATATACGTAATAATTAAGCCAGTTAGTATAGAAAAGCTGTGCTGAAGACCTCCAGTTAACTACAGGTTCCTTTTCGGGATCATCATCCGGGAAATAGTTCTCAGGGATCTCAGGATCAATCCCCTTATTAAGATCTCTTATATATTCCTTTTTAAGAGTATCGGAATCGTATTCAAAATGACAGGTCACGAAAAATCTTCTTGAATCTCTTGTCTTTACGACAGCCACACCTGCTTCATCCGACCATGCCATGAGCTCGAGATCCTTAACTCCCTCGATATCCTCTTTGGTCACCTCTATGCCTCTTGAATGCGGTGCATAGAAAACATCATCAAATCCTCTGAAAAGCGGCGAGGTCTTCTTGCATACCCTGTGCGGATATATACCCGAAAGTTTCTTTTTAAGAGGGCGTTTTTTAATGCCGTAGTAATGATAAAAAGCCGCATAGGCTCCCCAGCACAGAAAATATACCGAATGAACATGCTTCTCCGTCCAGTCCATTATCTTACACAGCTCTTCCCAGTAATCCACCTCCTCATAGCT